>JBEKBO010000086.1:0-29158 GCA_050015355.1 Candidatus Korobacteraceae bacterium
TGGAAATGTATCGCGAAGGGGCAATTAAGCTGCCGATCACCGAGGTCTTCCCATTAGGCGAAGTCGCCGCCGCCCATCGTTTAATCGAATCACGACGTTCGAAGGGTAAGGTGCTTCTCTCGACGTAAGTGCGGGCGCTTGTGACAAACGGCGTCTCCGACAACTGAGGCTTTTTGACACCGGAACTCGGAAGTGGATAATCAGTAGATCTGCCGGTTGCATGAGCGCCTGTATGCAGTATGCACGTTAAGGTTCCAGTCGAGGAGGTCAGCTATGAAAGTGGATGTTCTATTCCAAGGATTTCCGGGTCGAATGACCCGTGGATACATGAGTTGGAGTTCGATTGTCTATGTTGAACATGCGGGGCACAAGATCTTATTCGATACGGGCGGAATGGGAGAGCGAAACGAGCTGCCCAAGCGCTTCGCAGAACATGGATTGAGAATCGATGATATCGATATTTTGGTTCTCAGCCATTTTCATCATGACCACGTCATGAATTTCGATTACTTCCGGAATGCAAGGATCTTGTTACACGAAAAAGAAGCCGCGTGGGTGCTGAGCAATCCTGATGACTGGCCGCAACCCAAGTACTTGTTTCCGGTTTTGCAGGGAACAGGCAGATTGGAACAAATTCGTAAAGATGAAGAGATCTTGCCCGGAATTCAAACGCTGCTGTCGCCGGGACATACCCCGGGCTGTATGTCACTAGTACTCCGCGACCGGGACATGCCGACTACGGTGCTTGCTGGCGATGCTGTGAAGAACATTACGGAATTGGCAACAGGACAAGTCGGCATGTCATTGGACAACGCTGAAAGTGCCAAGACCATTCGCAGGATTCGCGAAATCGCGGAGATCGTGGTACCGGGCCATGATCGCATTCTTCAGGTCACACCGGACAAGATCATCGCGACCACGTCTTGCCACGAGGTGATAACCGTGCCTCAGGGCGTACTGGACGTCGCCGCACCCAAACAGATCGAGTTGGTCATACAGCCCACGAGCATGGCTATACAGTAAACGGGAGCCCGCGATGAACAACAGTGGTAGCCAAAGCGTCTCATCTCTCATCAAGAGCAAGCGTTTTTATATCGTAGTGTTGCTGTTTTTTAACATCGTCGTTAACTATATCGACCGCATTAACCTTTCCGTTGCCGCTCCTCTCATGTCAAAAGAATTTCACTGGGATCCAGCTCGCATGGGAATCGTGTTCTCCTCTTTTCTGTGGACCTATGCCCTTATGCTGATCCCTTGCGGATGGTTGTCCGACAAGCTAGGCAGCCGCAAGGTTAGTGCCGGGGCGATTACGATCTGGTCCATCGGCGCGATGTTGACCGGTGCTATCACCAACTTCGGGAACATGATTGCCGCCCGCTTGGTGCTCGGAGCTGGCGAAGCTGCTTCGTATCCGGTCGCTGGGAAGATCGTGCGTCAGTGGTTCCCTGCCGGTGAAAGGGGAATTGCGACCGCCATCTATAATGCAGGAGCCTATGCAGGTCCCGCATTGGCAACACCTGTTGTAGCGTGGATCGTCCTTCAAACCGGTTGGCGGGTTTCGTTTGTCATCCTCGGCGCACTCGGATTTGTCTGGCTTTTTTTCTGGCTTAGGATGTTCCGATTGCCGGAAGAATGTAAGTGGCTGCCAGCTGCAGAACGCGACTACATCATTGAGAATCGGGACAACCAGCCTGCTGCCAAACCCAGCGGTAGCGAGCAGTTGAAGATCTCAGTCGGCCGTCTTCTCGAACAAAAAACTATGTGGGGGCTTGCAATCACCCAGGGCTGTGCTGTTTATAACCAGTACCTGTTCCTAACTTGGTTGCCTTCTTACCTGATGCAAGCGCGGGGGATGCGCTTGATGAAGGCTGGGATATACAGCGCACTCCCTTTTCTTATCGCTGTCATTCTGGGGATCTTCATTGGCAAAATCAGCGATAAAATTCTCAATGCCGACAAGATGAAGAGGGGGCACCGCCGTGCGGCGGTAATCACGTTCATGCTGCTCTCTAGCGTGGTTTTGCTGACGAACATGGTGAGAAACGAGTTCGTGGTGTTGGCTTTGATTTCCATCTCACTCACCTCGATCTCCAGCGCAATCACTTTGAACTTCGCGCTGGCGAACGACCTCATCACAGAGCCGCGTGTGACAGGAACAGTGATGGGAACGCAAGTATTAGGCGGCAACATTTTCGGGCTTATGGCACCGATGGTTACCGGCTTCATTGTGAAGGCGACCGGCAGCTTCAACAGCGCCTTCATTCTGGCCGGTTCGTTGATGATATTTGGCGCACTCGTGTCGTTTACATTTACCAGAAAATCCATCGTTTACCAGATACCAGGGCAGGGAAGAACGACAGTTGTGGCTGGCTGATTTCCTTAGTTGTGCAGTCTTTGCGAGAGACTCGGGGTTACAAATCGAAGCAAAGCCGCGCCAACCCGGCAACTTTTCCAGGTTGCCGGGTTTTCTCGCATTCACGAAACTTTGCCCGTACGAATTATCTTTTGAACAGCCCGGTAGATAGCGTCGTCGTCGATTCCATCGACCGGAATTGCCGGCCGGGATTTCTGCAGCCAATGATCATATGGTGTGAACGCGATCAGGATACCCAGTTCGTCGACGCTGTACACAATTTCCTTCTGGCACGTCGCCGGCGAGAAGCTTTCCTGTTCCGGGTCGCAATCAAACCACCGCAGCAGAGCAGCGACCGCTATTGCTTGCTCACAGGGAACTTCGTCGATCGAGCCGTCGGCACGCCGGATCCACAACATTGCCAGACCACCCGGGGTGGCGCCGCGGAATTTCTGAATGAAACCTCGATAAGTCATGGTTTTTCCTTGCTTCCCGGATCGCGGCGGACCTTGCGAGCTCGATATGTTGACTTCGGCTTGGCCGAAAGAGGTGTCTAGCCCAAATCGGAAGTCTCGTCTTTTGCTTCGGGAGTTGGCCGGAGGTCAACTTTATGGTTCGCATCTTTCATGCGGTCGCCCTCCCGTAAAATCCAACCCGCGCGGCGAAGCGACAATCCGCTTCCCACAACTCGTCGGGTGTTAGTTCAGCGGCGGCTAGCAGGGATAGCCAGTTCCGCACCAGATCCGTATAGGCGCCAATAAACGTGTCAAACCCGATCTGTTCACCGACACGGGCCAATACGAAAAGATCTGAGGTCACGGTCAATTCCCTGATGGGAGGATTCGCCCACCGCTCGACGCCAATGATGTACGCGACGATGGTCCTCAGGGTGGCTGACATTCGCGGAAAGCGTGCTGGATCGAGTTTGCGACGTAGCCGTAGCTCGACGGGAAAAGGAGTTTTAGGTGAGTCGGTACTAGCGGGTTGGTTAATCGGTTTCTTCTGCATGATGCGCTCCTTTTGGGTAAACGCATCAAGAGGACAAACAAAAGCCGCTCAAACGAGCGGCGGCATTAGAGATTCTTTTGCAGCTCCTGGCCGCCGCATCTGGCGTTGTCTCTCGCCTGGGCACCGTGCGTCTCCACGTCGGTTGCCGGATTCACCAGAGGTGAACCACTCTTGATGCTGTGGAAATTGTGGCGCACAGGCTGTGGCTTGACAAGTGACTTGGTAGTACACAGGGAACGAAAGATGACACTGATTCCTAAAACGCCACGCGATACCGGAGCCGTTGTGGCCGGGAACGCGGCACGCCCGAGCGGGCGGCTGAAGCTCAAGGAACTCATAGCCGACAAGACAACGAGAACTACGATGAGGTCGTGAGCAAGCAGGTGCTGGAGGCTGAGGTGCAGCTTCCGCGCTTGAGCCTCAATCGCCGGCACCAAAAAGTAGTGGGCTATCTGACATTGAGCTCCTCGCTATGTTGCGTGTTTCCCTAGCGTCCGTTGATCTCAGGTGCCAGGCAGCCCGCCTGTCGGGAACGCTGGCGATGTGCTTCAAACTCGCTGTTCTGCCGAGCCTCTCGGGCGGTATTCGCAATGTCCTGCCGGGCAGCCAGATTACGGATCGCCATCCCTCGCTGTTCCTCCGTGACCCCAGAGCGCTCCAGGAAGTTGATCAAATTGTTCATTTGGCGGTCTTGCGCGTCTTCGGCAATTCTAGTTTCCTCGGTTTGCCGCTCCAGTATCCTCCCCCCTTCCTGTTGCAATACGGCACAGGGCGACCACGCCGGGGGCGCCGGGCTACTGAAGGACGGTTTGCTGAGTTGCTCAATTCCCATCGCGATGAAACCCATCACGACCAAGGGACCAAACAGCATCATTACGGTTTTCACGATCTTCGTCGACTTAGGTGGTGCTGACCATGTGGAACTCACACCTGTCGTCGGCTCAGGCTTAGTTGATTTCGTTCCTGTGCCGATATTCGGACTCTGTCTGGCCTCTGTGATCACTCTTGAGTATTCCTCTAACCATGAACCGTTCAGTCCTGTTGCCCTATGACTCTTTTGCCTACCGTGGTTTGGACGGCCACCCTTGCGGAAGAATGCATGCAGCATGGGAGCCATTAGCCTCGCCTCATCGCGATTGCCGTGTGCCAGGGTTTCGCGCAAGTTGACAATATTACGTATAACCCAGGCAATCTCTCCGACCGCGAATCCATCATCGGCAAGCTCTCGTAACCGATCTTCCGGCACGCCAGAGGCTTGCAACTTTGCCACGCTCTCAGCTACTTGGCACAAGGCTAATTGTTTTGCCTCTTCGTAATCGCCGAATCTGAGTAAATCCAGCACACGGGGGTCGTTTAATATCACATCAGCAATGTCCTCGGCAACCAACCCCGCCTCTCTGAGTGCCTGCATTCCGCATAGTACCGCAGACAGCTGGCTTTCCGACACGCCGCAAGCGTACAACTCTGCGGCGCTCAACGGTAGCTTCGCAGCGCGTCTTGCGGGCGCGGGTTGAGGATGGCTCGATGAGTTGAAACCTGCTGCCGAAGTGTCTGGCTGGTTGATGTGCTTGGACTCATCATTCGGCTGGGTAGATGTGTCCGGAACGCAGCGCTGTGCAGTCAGCTTGCTCGGCCCTCCGATATTATTTCGCGAGATTCTTGCGCCCATATTTCCTCCAGGAACGAGGGCTAGGCTCTACCCCGAACTCCCGAGTAACAACCACTCACCGCGCAGGAAGCCGTACCTCTATAGAGGAATTCAACGCCACCACTTTACGCCCATGATTAGCAAGTGGCAACGGACATTTCAGCGGATATCTGTGTGCGCTTTGGTAAGCGTGTGCGCCGGCTGCGGGAGGCTCGCGACTGGAGCCTGACGTATTTCTCCGTCCACAGCGGTCTGGCTAAGACGTTCCTGCATGACGTTGAGACGGGCAAGAAGGAACCCTGCCTGCGCACCGTCGAGACTATCGCAACGAGCTTTGAGATGACGGTTGCACAGCTGATGAGGGGTATTTAGTCCGAATCACAAGTCGATTACCTGCCAACGCCGGACTTCAATTCCATCGAGCGGTGCCGGGCAAGTGTGATTTTCCGTAGGCGCAGGCCGGAGGAAATGGGCATCAATGGGCATCGAAGCTCCGCCGATGATGTGACTGCTTTCTTACCCCACTACGCTGAACTGGATGCTTCTTCTGTCCGTGTGGACAGGCGTAGACGCAGAGGCCGCAGACACGCACTCCGATGGCTTTCTCGGCTTCACCCAGGCGCTCATGGCATTTGAAGACATCGAAGCGGGCACTGCGCGGCTCATCTTCGGCGAAGATGCGGCCGCTGAAAGCACCCGCCGGGCACGTATCGACGCAGCTCGTGCATTTGCCGCAACGGCTCTCCATCGGCTGACCTGTCACTGTCAGAGCCGCATTCGTCAACACGGTTGCCCAACGCACGCGCGGGCCGGCTTGAGGTGTCACCAGAAGGCAACTTCTACCAATCCACCCCAGCCCGGCAAGGTGAGCTGCCAGTTTATGGGAGAACGCGGAAAGTAGGTTCTTGCTGTCCACTGTCTGCGAAGCCGGGATGGGCAGCGCCCGGTATCCGCTGTTCTGGAGGAGGCTCGAGGTCCTCGAGGTGATCGCATCGAGGCGGGAGTTTACGATGTCGTAGCCATGCTGCTTGAAGTTCAGCGCGACGATGCGGTCTTCGCGGCTGTTCGGAAGTTCGTCGATGATCGTGTCCAGCACGCGAATGCCGACCGAAATCGCTAAGGGATAAGCGACGATTCTCTCTCCACCCTGTTCCCGGATGAAATGCTGCGCGGGTGAAAGGTCCGCAACGCCGACGAAATCAGCCCCCAGCCCGCGGATAAATTCATGCAAATGTTGATCGAAGGACATCCGAAGTTCCCCCCCAAAAGCTAACATACCAGATTCGCGACAAGCCGCAGTCTCCGAATGCGCTCCTTGCCGACATCCACGACCGAATGCCCGTGATTCTGCCTGACGACGCCTACGACCTGTGGCTCGACCCCGGATTCCAGAAGGCAGACACCATCTGCGACTTGCTGAAGCTGTTCGACCCGGCACTCATGCGGCGGTACGAGGTTAGCAGCCGTGTGAATCTGGTCAAGAACGATGATCCGGAGTGCGCGATACCTGGAGGACAGCTTAGCGCGGTCGGCATTTAAGTTAACGCGACCAGCACGGCGCGAATCCGGAGCACCTGACAAAACCCTTTCAATCGGGCCGGGTTTACTTAATTACAGAAGATCGAGGTCTGGACAATGAAAAAGACGCTACTCGTGCTATTCGGTTTGGTTCTAGCGTTTGCCCTGGCTGCGCCGCCCAACGCGAGCGCGCAAGTGGCAATTGGAATCGGCGTTGGACCCTACGGGTACGTTGCGCCTGCGCCTTATCCCTATTATGCCTGCGGCTACTATCCTTACTATCCCTGCGCCTATCCCTACGGTGGAGTCGTAATCGGCGGCGGGTGGTATGGCGGGGGCTGGGGCCGTGGTTATTACGGCTACCGCGGCGGCTATGGATACCGCGGGAGTGGCTACGGCTATCGGGGAGGCGGGCACGTCGCCGGCGGCTTTAGCGGTGGACGTGGCGGAGGCGTTGGACACAGCGGATTTAGCGGTGGGCACGGCGGAGGCGGACGGCGCTAAAATCCGTTCCGCAAGTTCTTCGCCCTTTCAGCCGAACTGGGTTGAGGGGGCTTTATTTTTGCGGAGGGACTCGGACGTTGCACGCACACGCTCCAGCACTCACGTGCCGGGCCCGGGAATGCCGCCCTCGGCGCCCACAAAGCACAAAGCTTTCCATTCTTCAGGTGTCATCGTTGTGCTCCGAGACGCCCACCCACAAAGTTCAGGACCTGGACTCCGAGTCCACGCACCTGGACTTTACTCGTACCGACCTACACCCGGTGACTCCGTTTAGTATTTCGAACTCTCGCGAGCCGGCGGTGATATATTTAACGCCGGGCGACTCAGCGGGACTAGCCATCGCTGCCGTTAGCGCCGACAACGCAGCAGGTTGGTTTACACACTGTTGGCTGGGGAGCACGCGAAAAGGCGGAGAACTAATCGGCCGTCCAGGTACATTACCCTCGAGCCAAGCGAGCACGATGACAGACGGGCGCCGTCGATATCCCGAGTTGTTCAGCGACGGTCACCATCGAAAACCCTAAGCAAGCAACGCGCGGATTTCCGCAGCTGAGCCGGACACACGCAGGCGCCCAAGCTGCTGCGGCCCTTTCGCTCGGCCGTTGCGGAGGTCAGCACAAACATGCGTTCCCCGATTACCCGTCCAGCTGTGCCCGTTCCGCAGCAACGTCGACCCGTACGTCAACCATAAATCGAGGAACAAAGTGAGGAACAAAGTGGTCGTATGATGCCGATTTGAGCTGTATTGAACGGGAGTCATTCGTTGCTAAGCGATTGAAAAGTAAGGAACGGGGATGTCAACATGCGATTTCCTAAACCGAAGGTCGGGTGTTCGACTCACCCCAGGGCTACCATTTCTTTCAATGGCTTACAGACGTTCTGCTCCTATCGCGAGGAAAATCAGAGAAACAGTTCGGGGTCGGGTGGAATGCAATAATCTATTCTTCCTATTTGCTATTTGCTCGCCTGTCACGGTACTTTCAGCGGCCCGGGCGACGCATGCCTGAGGTGATATATGTCCCTGAGTTTGTTCGACATCGTCGGTCCGGTCATGATAGGTCCGTCCAGTTCGCACACGGCGGGCGCCGCTCGTATAGGCTTTCTCGCCGGCAAGATTGCCGGGACCGCCGCGGAACAGGTGACTCTCTATTTTCATCCGGTGCTCATGCAAACCTACACCGGACACAGAACGCATGCGGCACTGATCGGCGGACTGCTTGGCTATCGCGAAGACGACCTCAGACTCAAGACCGCGCTGCAGGACGCGGCACAACGGGGGCTTACCTTTGATGTCCAGCAGGTCGAGCGCAGCCAACTGAAGTTTCCGGCAGAGGTTGCTTCAGGCGCCAGCGGCGCGGCTGATGTGCATCCGAACACGATGCGGCTCAGAATCGTCACTAAGGAAGGCACAACCATAGTCAACGGGATCTCGGTGGGTGGCGGCTGCATTGAAATAACCGAGATCGATGGCCTCGCCGTGCAACTCGACGGAAATTATCCCTTCCTGCTTGTCCGCGCCGCGGCGCCCTTCGAAAGCGGTGTTGCTCGCCTGCTGGGCGCGGGGCAGACCATAGCCGCCTACGTCGGCGCGACAGCTCAAGGCGCGCTCGCCTGCTGGGTGCTGCGCGAGCCCGCCCCGCAAGCACTGCTGGATGCAATCGCCAGCCAGCCCCATGTCACCGCTGTCCGCGCCGTACCCGCGCTGTCGAATCTTCAACAGATCCAAGCGGTTCCGGCATTTTCGAATTTCGCGGAGTTTGCAGCCCTTGCAAGCGACAAAGGTCTGGCGGCAGCCGCGGCGGACTACGAAGAACAGCGGACGGGAAAGAGCGCCGCGGAAATCAGGGGAATCTTTCATGACATCCTGCGCGTCATGCGCGAGGCGGTCGCTACCGGCCTGGAGAACAAGCTCGAGTTGCTCGGAGGTTTCTGCGCCGGAGACGATGGCGCTAAGATGATGGCCGCCTATCGGGAAGGCAAAACCATTAGCGGCGGAATACTTCCCCTTGCCATTGCGCGGGCACTCAGCGTGATGGAAGTGAACGGAAGCATGGGGCGCGTGGTGGCGACTCCGACGGCAGGCTCCGCAGGCGTGCTGCCGGGTGTGATTTTCTGCCTCGCTGAAAGCCTGAAGAAGACCGAAGGCGATTTGTGTGATGCTCTGCTGGTGGCGGCGGCGGTTGGTGTGTGCATCGCTAATAAGGCTTCTCTTTCCGGCGCCGTCGGCGGATGCCAGGGCGAGATCGGCGTGGCAGCAGCGATTACGGCCAGCGCGGCGGCCTTTTTGGGCGGAGGCGATCCCGAGCAATGCATTCAGGCCGCGGCACTCACGCTGAAGAACCTCCTGGGTCTCATTTGCGATCCGCCGGCGGGACCGGTTGAGGTTCCTTGCATCAAGCGCAACGCGATCGGCGTGGCCGCCGCGTTAATGGCGGCAGACATGGCTCTGGCCGGCATTAAAAGCTACATTCCGCCCGATGAAGTCGTCGACGCGTTGGTCGATGTGCAGAAGTTGCTGCCGCAACAACTGAAGGGCTCTACGATCGGCGGTTTGGGCTGCACGGTCACCGGGCAAAAAATGCGCCTGGAATGGCAGTTGAAGCTGAAGCAAATGAGTTAACTGTCCAGCGCATCTGCGCCGGGCTCCGGGAGTGGGGTTTTAAGGGGTGAGCGAAGCCTAATGAAGCTGCGACTCGGATGCATCGTCTTCGCGCTTGCGGTGAGCACTCTGGCGCCTGTTTCTACGCTGGCGCAGGGGCGGCCGAGCGGCTCTGCGCCCAACGCCGCGGACTCCAGTGCGGATGGGTCGGCGAAAACGGTCTCGAAGACGGACAAGCGTAAACAGTTTGTGATCGATGTGGTGCGGACGGCGACGGCCTTGCCGGTTGCCGACCAGCAGGACCGCTTGAGGGTTCTTTATTCGGCTTCCAATGTCATTTTCCCGATACGGCCGGCGATGGCCGTCAGCTTCAGTCGCGAGGGCCTGCGGATCGAGCAGGAATTGATTCAGCAAGGCAAGACGCCGGCGGTGTCGATGCTCGATTGCGGCGGCGTGGATTGCGGCTCCGTCAAGATTCTGGTGGAGAACGTCCCGGCGGCAAACGTCGATTCCGCCGAGCAAAGCCTGGTCGGCGCCGTCTCGAAATGCGCTGCGGCTGTTATGACAGTGCGGCAACTGCTTGATGCGGGATTCGAGAAGGGCAGGGTCGCGCCGCGCGCATCGCTCGCCGTCATGGAGCGCGTGGGAGTCAAAGCGCCATGGTCGCAGCAGGCCTTCGAAAAACTTTTCGCGAGTCTGCCGAGCGACGCCAATGCCTTCAGGCCGCAGGCCGCCGACTTCGCGACGACGTTTACTCGAATGGCTCCGGAAGTCGACAAGGCCGCGGCGGGCCAGGCAGGTCTCCGGCTGCTGGCCTGGCTGGGCAAGATAGACGCGAGCGCGGATCGCAACCTGGCCGTCAATGCCACGGTCGGCTCGTTGAAAGAGCTGTTTGGGGACAAGGGCTTCGAGAACCTTCTCGCCTCCGACGTGATGGCGCGGCAGGCGGCGCAAACCGCCGGTCAGCCGGGCGAAATGACGCATCCGCCCGAGGAAAGCGTTTCGGTGCTGAGAGCGATTGCGCGGCGAGACAGCGACCGCACGGACGAACTCAACGCCATGCCGCCCTCGTTGCGCGCACGCGAGGCGGCGGCAAGCGGTTTCGCTTCCGGCACTACCGACGCGAATCGCAAAGAGGCGGATCATTACTTCGACATAGCGTTTGCGGCTCTCAACGATGTGTGGGACAACCGGGCGAGCGCGCGCGATGTTCACGCCGTGGTGCAGGAGGTGGCCGAGGCGGCCGCGCAGGTGGATGCGGTTGACGCCCTACAGCGCACACGACGCTTGCAGGATCCGACAGCCCAGGCGATCGCCATGCTTGCGGTGGCGCGCGTGGTCGCCAGCCGGTAGCGCGGTGAGCGAAACGAAGGAATTCCCGGGCAGGGCGTGGGGCTGAGGCAACAACCCCACATTAGCTCCACCTGCGGCTCCGCAAATGTGGGCCACCAACCCGGCTCGACTTCGCTCGCCATAACGGTCTGAGATATACCCCCTGGCATCAACACTTTTCGGCTGCTTACTGGCGGCCCCTGATTTTTCTTGCCGGGGGTTCAAGGAATCGCATCAGATGAGCAGGCGAGCATTGTTCTTGAAAAGAGGCAATGCCGCCGTGATCCCCGTTTTGGCCGGCGATTTCGCGATGCACAGTAGTGGACGGGAACTCTTCCCGGATGGTAAGCCGGTCGTTCGCCAGCGAAATCCGCGGTGCGGCTTGACATTGGCGGGAGCGAATCCAGCGGGCTCACGCCGACTGGGCTTAGTGGTGTATTCTGATCAGGTGGCACTCTGGATTCCGCGGCAAGCATAATCGACGGAATCGCAACCGTTTTGGGCTTGCATCCAACTGAATCGGAAGCTACTATGGAGCATCTTCCGGACCGCACCACCCCGTGCGGCATGCCTAGCGCCGGATTCTGAGGCGCAAGCGGACAGAGATTTAATCCCGTCGCCGTGGCCAACCTACCTAAGCGGTGTGCCTCAGGAGCGACGGCAAGAACCGGATTCTGAATTCTGATAATTGCAGTGCACAATGAGCAACCGAAAATATGAATAATGGACCCAACAACCCTGCCGGGGGTTCCGGAGGGAAAGGGCGCAGACGGCGTCGTGGACGCAGAAATCCGTCTGCGCAGCCACCACAAGGCGGACAGCGCGGCCATCAGCGCCGCACTGGTGCATCCGGCCGTACCGGCGCATCCGGTTCGCGGCCCGGCAACCGGTCTTCAGGGCCGAAATTCCAGGACGCGCATATTTATACCGCGCCCATGGATCACAACTATCGAACGGCGGAAAACGGAAACGGTAGCGCGCGCAACAATCGCGGAACACGCTTCGTGCAGCAGGAATTGGAAGCGCTGCCGACGGCCCACAATGGAGCGCCGCGAATTTTCGCCTTCGTCGACGACCTGTTTTTCCTGGCCAAAATCCAGGAGACGGCGCGAAAGCTCAATGTCAAAGTACAGTTCGTCAAGAGCGAAAAAGAGGTTCTGGACGCCGCCGCCGAGAGCGAGCAGGCCCCGTCGCTCATCATCATGGATTTGAATAACGCTTCGGTGAAGCCGGTTCCCACGATCACCAAGCTGAAGTCCAAGCTCAAGAAGCAAACAAATATCATCGGCTTCCTCTCCCACGTCCAGGGCGACCTTAAGATCAAGGCACAGGAGGCGGGGTGCGATATGGTTTTGCCACGGTCGGCCTTCTCGCAGAACCTGCCGCAATTGCTTCGCCGCCACGGTTCTTCCACAGACTTACAGTGACCGGGAAAGCCTGATTCTCTGGCCAATGTGCGCAACCGGCAACCTGACTTCGGCCGGGCGGAATCCAATTCAGCTGCGGGCTTGCTCCACGCTCGTAGCGGCTGGTGCCCATGTCGTTGACCAGAACCTTTGAAGACAACGAAGTTGGACCGGAGGTCGAGCGGATTTTTGCCGATATCCGGGCCAGTTTCGATCTGCCCTTTGTGCCAACGCCGTTCCGGGTGCTGGCGGCAATCCCCGAATACCTGCGGCTGGTGTGGCATGACTTGGGGCACGTCGCTGCCTCGCGCGAGTTTCGCTCGGCCGCGGTGGCGCTCCAGGAGTTTGTCCGTTCCGAGGCGATCACAGGCGGTTGGCGCTTCGCCGACCAGGAGCGCGTGCTCGCCGGGCAGAAGATTTCGAGCGAAGACACGCTGGTGCTCTCCGGAGTTGTGGGTGTATTTAACCGCGCGCTGCCTGCACTGACGCTCTTTCTCCGGCTCATGCAGCTTGGCTACTCGGGAGGGACCGCCGGGCGCGTGACGCCGGGAAAGCTTTCTCCCGCGCTCTCGCGGCTCATCACCTTGAACGTGCCTAACGAACGGGAGGCCAGCCTTCGTGTGTGGCTTCTCTACGGCGACATCAAGCGTACAACCGGCGAGGGGCACATTCTTGACCTGTTCCGCGTGCTTTCGCCTTTTCCGGGTTATCTCGCTTCCGCCTAGCTGGACGCCAAGCGGCTGTTCAAGGACGAAAGCTTTCAAGATGCGCGAGAAGAGGTGGCCCGTCGCGCCGCCGCGTGTGTTACCGGCATCCCCGTGCATGACCACCGCAAACTGGCGCGGCACATCAGCGCCGAGCAGTGGTCCGAGGTTGAGGAGACAGTGGACGATTGCGTTCGTCTTCTCCCTCTCTACACTTTATTGACGGCCACTTGGCGGCGTTCATTTGCCATTGAGCAAACGGTCATCCGGGCTGCTTCCTGAAGCGTAGCAATCCGTTGGCCCTGTAGACCGGAAAGTACCTACTCTGAGCCCACGCCCCTTCAAAAAAGCATTTCTGAAACAAGCTCTAGTAAACTGGAGGTCTGATGCCGCGCGAACTCCGCTGCGGCTCCGACTGCCAGCACATGGGACGAATCCACGTACTTTCCGAGCACGTTGCCAACAAGATCGCCGCCGGCGAAGTCGTCGAGCGTCCTGCTTCGGTTGTCAAAGAGCTCATCGAGAACTCGATCGACGCCGGAGCTACCCGCATCCGCGTCAACGTGGAGGCCGGCGGGAAGAAGTTGATCGAGATTGTCGACAACGGTTCCGGCATGGTTGCCGACGACGCTCTGCTTGCCTTTGAGCGCCACGCCACCAGCAAACTGAAGAACCCGGAAGACCTTCTCTCCATCGCCACCCTGGGCTTTCGCGGCGAGGCGCTGCCCTCCATTGCCGCCATTAGCCGGTTGCGGCTGGAGACTTGCTCCGCCGGGGAAGCCAGCGGCACGGTGGTTGAAATTGCAGGCGGCAGAATCCTGAAAGTGGAGGAGGCCGGACTTCCTCCGGGCACTTCGATAGCGGTTCGCGATCTGTTTTTCAATACGCCTGCGCGGAAAAAGTTCCTCAAGGCGGAGTCGACCGAACTCTCGCATATCGCATCGCTGGTCACGCATTATGCTCTGGCTCACCCCGACAAGCATTGGGAGTTGCATACCAGCACGCATGCCATGCTGATTGCGGCTCCTGTGGCTTCGCATTCGGAGCGGATTTACCAGGTCTTTGGCAAGGAGACTCTAGACCAGTTGATTTCGCTGGCGGCGACAGTTCCCCTGGAGCGCGTCGGGTTGCCGCCATCCTCGGCCTGGGGAAGGCGCGAGCGCGGTGCGGAGGCGGATAACGATGATCCGGCAAAGGGCGATCTCCGCGTCCACGGTTTTGTCAGCAAGCCCGAGGTGCAGAAGCTCAACCGCAACTCGATTTTCATTTTTGTCAACGGCAGGCTGATCCGCGACCGCCTCATCCAGCACGCATTAACCGAGGCGTATCGCAACATCCTTCCGCCCACGGTTTTCCCCGTGGTCCTGTTGTTTATCGAGATGCCGTTCGGCGAGGTTGACGTCAACGTCCATCCGTCCAAAACCGAGGTGCGCTTCCGTCAGCAGAGTTTTGTGCACGATTTTATTCGCGACAGCGTGCGCGCTGCTCTCATGCAGGCGCGTCCGGTCCCGCAGTTTATACGCGAACTTCACGCCTCGCCCACGGCCGCTGCCGCGCTCACTTCCGGAGCGTCGTTTGCTGCTGGAGAGCTCGCGACGGCGTTCTCGCTGGCCGCGCCCACGCTGCCGGAGCGCAATGCGGACATCCAGTTTTCGGGCAGCTTTGCGGTCGAGGCGAATGCCGCGGTGCCGGTGGCACGCTTCGCGCCACAGACCTTCGGATCGCACATCAATGCAAACAGCGGGGCTGAAAACGGCGGAATGGCGATCGACGATAGCCTGCAACCAGCGGCACGGCCAGAATTTATTCCCGAACGGGGAGGCCAGTGCGGCCCTCCTCTGGATGTCTCCGATGACGGCATGGATCTATCCGCGCTTGCGACGCTGAAGCCGGTTGGGCAGATTCGCGACTCGTTCATTCTCGCGGTCAATCCACAGGGGCTCTGGATTATCGATCAGCATGTGGCCCACGAGCGTGTGCTTTTCGAGAAGGTGCTGCGCGCAAGGCTGGAGATGCGGGTTGAATCGCAGCGCCTGCTGATGCCGCTGGTCATCGAACTCACGCCGCAACAACTGGCTGTTTTCGCCGAACTTTCCGAGGAGTTGCAGCGCAACGGCTTTGAAGCCGAGCCCTTCGGATCGCGCACGCTGGCCGTCAAGACCGCGCCCGCCGGCATCGATCCCGCCGCGCTCGATCGCCTGCTGCACGAGTTGCTGGAACAATTTGAAACCGAGCAGCAGGCGCTCAATCTGGAAAAGATCCGCACCGGCATCGCCGCCAGCATCGCCTGCCACGCCGCAATCAAGATCAATACTCCGCTGGATGCCGCCAAAATGGAGTGGCTGCTCCGCGAACTGGCCAGGACGCGTTATCCCATGAGCTGTCCGCATGGACGGCCGGTGGTGCTGCGTTATTCTGTAAGAGACATTCAGAAAGCTTTCAAACGCATCTAGCGCCGTGAAACGAGGCGCAAGGACGAGCGAGAAAACGGAAAACATGACCGAGCGAGAACTGCTGGAGTTGCGCGCCAAGAAGTGGCGCACGAACGGCGATCCAATTCGAACCCTGGAAGACGCGCAGGAGTTCATCGAGTCCGTTGGCTTCTGCGTGATGTATCCGCTGCGTCCGCCGGTATTTGTCCCGACTTTCATCGGTGCTTTCACCGGAACGGACCAGGATCTGCCGACGTGGCAGCACGCCTTTGCCGACCCGCGCGCGCAGCAGGCAACTGAATTGATGGTCCGCTTGCTTCGACAGAGGTCGGCGTACGAGGCGAACCCGTTCGGCGAGACGAATTTTCTCGTCGCTGCTTCTGTGTTTGCGTTCTTCTACGGGGTTGTCGGCGACCGTAATCCGCGCCATGCGCCGAAGGTCGGCTCCCGTTCGGAGTACTCGCCCCTGGCGGCGCACGCTTTTCAAGCGATCCAGCAGAAAGGGCCTATCTCCAAGCCGCATCTGAAGGAGATTCTGGGTGGCGACCTCTCGACTGCGGCGCTGGATCGCGCTCTCAACGAACTCTGGTCGCGCCTGCGCATTACGCGTGTCGATTACAAACCGGAGGAGGGCGCTTTCTGGGACGTGCTGTTCCGCTGGTCGCCGGAACCTGTGCGCGAAGGCATGAACATTTCGCTGGCCGAGGCGCTGACCGCGCTGGTTTCCAAGTATCTGGGCTGTGTCATTGCCGCCGAGCAGAGCGAAGTCGAGGAGTTCTTTTCAAATTTTATTGCCCGTTCGCGGGTTCGCGAGGCCATCAACGCCTTGATCGCCGCCCGCGAGTTGAGCTTTGTGCATATCGGCAGCCGCGCAATGTTGGAGTGCACGCCGCCTCGTGCCGTGCCGCCGGTCAGGACGCCCAGGCCGCCGCGGCCCAGCGTCCGCCAGCGAGCCGCCGAGGCGAAGAAGGAAAACCAGTGAGTCAACCCGCGTCAACCCAAACCCGGAAGATGGTCATCGCCATCGACGGCCCGGCGGGAGCCGGCAAGAGCACCATCGCCTCGCGCCTGGCACGGAAGTTCGGCTACATCAACCTGGAGAGCGGCGCCATGTATCGCGCTTTGGGTCTTAAGGCACTCGAGCAGGGAAGCGCCCTCGATAGCGAAGCGGCGATGATCGCGCTGGCCAATTGCTCGCGCATAGAACTGGTTCCTGCCGCCGACGGCAACTGCGTACTGCTGGATGGCCGTGACGTGTCGACCCGCATCCGCGGGCGCGATGTGGCCGACGCCGCTTCGCGCCTCTCCGTGCACCCGGCCGTGCGTGAATGGATGGTCTCCCGCCAGCGCGAAATGGGCGTCGACGGCGGCGTGATCATGGAAGGGCGCGACATCGGCACGGTCGTCTTTCCCCATGCGGAGGTGAAGATCTTTCTCGACGCCGATCCTGACGTTCGTGCCCACCGTCGCATCTTGCAGCACGACGCCGCCGGCGATCCGGAGAAGTCAGCCCGGCTCAAGGCAGAGCTGCACGAGCGCGACCAACGCGATAGCACTCGCGCCGTAGCCCCGCTGGTGGCCGCGCCCGACGCTGTCCACATCGACTCCAGTTCGCTGAACATCGAGCAGGTTATCGCCGAGGCGGAGCGCATCGTCGAAGGCAAGCTAGCGGCTCTCAGCCAGAAGTGAGTCTCGCGGTTTGCGCTTCGCGGGGCAGAACATGTCCGAGATTACCGGCTAGAACTGGTTGCATGAATGCGTTTTGGAAGAACCGGCAATCCCCTCAGGGGCTAAAGCCCAAGCGATTACTGGCTCTGGACGGCGCGGCTAAAGCCGGCACCCCTTCAAAGACGGGTTATGAAGCGGCTTCATTTTTGAAATTCCCCGATCACTCGCGCCCCTGTCTTTTTCAGGGACTTGGCGCTATGCTCATGGGACCGCAGGAGGAGTTATGTCAACCGAAGCAATGCAGGCTGCGAAGATCATTCAGCCCAGCGAAAGAAAATGGACCCCACACGCCCGCTTTGAAGGGGTAAAACGGGCTGACCTGCTGAATCGAAAGGACGATGGTTTTGGCGTGACCATGGCGCTTGACTACTGGTCGGTTGGCGCCGAACTCGATCGCCATACGCATCACGATTGCGACGACATCTTCTACATCATCAGCGGCAAGGCAAAGATCTGGATCGATGGCATCGGCGATGTGCCGCTGGTGCCGGGTTCATTCGTCAAGGTTCCCAAGGGCGCGTCGCACCAGCCTCACTCCGTCGAGGAGGACGTGCTCGTTCATCATTGCTGGTACCCGGCTAACGTATAGACCCTCGCGAAACGTATATCCCGTGTGCCCCACATCTCTACTCTCCCCACTTGATGGTGCCCCACATCTGCCGTGGTTAGCAGATGTGGGAGTTCTCCGGGGAGCGCCGTCTTAGCGTTTGTCGGGGTGATAGTTGATCGTTAAAGGGTCGCTCGGGCCTCGCCGCCGACTGCGAGGTACTTTTCCGGTAACTGGATCTTCTTTTTTCCCGCTCCCACGACAATGTGAGTGGATTCGCCTTCGGCCAGCAGCGCTTCGTCGCTCTGGCGAATGGCCTCGTAGCCGAAAGCGATCAGGGAAGGCCGCAGGTTCACCATCCGCGTTCGAATCGCCAGCGTATCGTCATAAAGTGCCGGCGCTTTGTAGCGGCAGCGCACTTCGACTACCGGAAGGTGATAGCCATCCGACTCCATCTGCCGGTAAGAGAAGCCGAGTTTGCGCAGCAGTTCGACCCGTCCGATCTCGAACCAGATGAAAAAATTAGAGTGATAGACCACTCCCATCTGGTCGGTTTCGGCGTAGCGCACCCTCACCACGGCATCGTGGACCACTGCGGCGGCGCTGTATTGTGCTTTCAACCGCTCTCCTCCAGAAAACTTCTTGAACGAGTTACCCACGCCGCATCGCAATAGGGTAGGCGCAGGGCCAAGGCAAATTCCAGCTCTCGAACCCCGAGGCAGGAAAGTCAGCAGAGTTGCTGTAGGTGGCTAACCCGCGCGCCGGGCGTCGCGCAGCGCTTCGTCCAGGGCCGAGTCCAGGGCGTTGCCCAGGCGGGAAGCGCGTTTTGTGTACTCTTTGTCGATGGAGTCGTACTTCTTCTTCAGCGCAAAATACTCATCGGCGATATTCAGCGCCGCGAGCACGGCAACCCGTAATGAATCGATGGTGGCGGTGTGTTCGGCTACCGCCCGCATCCTGGAATCTACGAACTGGGCAAGCTTCTGAATGTGTTCGGCGTCGGAGCCGCGCAGGTTGTAGCTCTGGTCGTAGATTTCGACTCGTATGCTGCCGTTTGATTGCGTCATCGCGCCCTCCGGCCTCCCGCGAACGCCGCGTCGCGGGACAACCCTTACGCCTGCTCTTCTTCGATCAGAGCATCCATGTGCGCCAGCATCTTCTCCACCCGCGCACGAACTTCTTCGCGGTCCTTCTTCAACGCGAGCACTTCAGCTTTGACCGCGTCAAACTCTTCTTCACGAGCTTCCAGTTGCTCGCGTAGCCGGGAGACATCGCGCTCCGCGGCGGCTTTAGCCTCGCGCGCATGCTTCAGCAGCTCAATTGTGCGGTAGATTTTCTCTTCCAGCGAAAGAAATTCGTTGCCCGTACCATCAAAGGTAAGTTCGGGCTCGGCCTTGGTAGACATAATTCCATGTACCTCGTGAAGCCGGATGCGTGGTCATGCGCAGTATAGCGCAGGCGGGGCTGTGGAATTCTGTTTTGCTACGGCCCGGGCAGATTGCAGAAATGCCTTGCTAGGGCAGTTCCCGGATTGGTGTAGCCGAAATTTCCTAAGGGAATGTCATGGCGACCGGAGCGAAGCGGAGTGGAGCCACCCTTTGTTTTCGGCAGCAGAAACAAAAGGTGGCTCGACTTTGGTAGGTTGGAATATATCTACTGGGGAATTGCTCTATCCTCGCAGCTTTCCGCCGAGCGCCTCCAGCGAGCGGATGATCTGCTGCGCCCAGCCGGCAACCTCATCGTCACGCAGCGTGCGCTCGGCTGACTGAAAGCGCGCCCGTAGCAGAATGGCGTACTTGTTCGAAGGAACGTTTGTACTGCTCTGCTCGCCGCGCAGAATCTCCACCGGCCTGAACTCCCGCAGCTCTGGAATTCCCGCAGCCTCCACCGCCTGCTGAATACGCTCGAAGACAACAGCCGCATCGAACAGGAAGGAGAAGTCGCGGTCCACGGCAGGGAAGCGGGGCACGGGGCGATAGTTCGGCTGGCGCAACTCGCGCTGGAAGAGGCGCTCGACGAGAATCTCCGCGACGTACACGGGCTGGCGCAGCTTGCGCGCCGTGGCCAGGTCAGGATGCACCTGCCCGAAGCGCGCAACCATGGTGCCGTCCATCACGGCGCGCGCCGAGCGTCCGGGGTGGAGATACGCGGGCGTGTGCTGGTCGAAGTAAAGCGTCCCATGCTCAAACTGCGAGAGCAGTGCCTCCAGATCGCCCTTCATGTCATAGAACGTGTAAGCCTCAGGCTTGCCGTGCAGGCTGCCTCCGACCGCGCCGGTCGCCACGAATGCGATGCTGCGTTTTTCGTCGACGCGCTCGCCCACCATTTCAAAGATGTCGCCCGCCTCGAACAGCTTCACGTCCGTGTTGCCGCGATTGAGGTTGTAGGCGATCTGGTTTACCATGCCGGGCACGAGCGAACTCCGCATGCAGGCCGCTTCCTCGCTTAGCGGATTCTCCAGCCGCACCGGCTGGCCGGCTGAATAGGCGCGCACTTCCTCGGCGGAGATGAAAGTCGAAGAAATCGATTCGTTGTAACCCAGCGCCAGCAGCCGCTGCCGGAGTGTGGCTTGCTTTTCGGCATTGGGCAGCGGAATAACGGCTCCGGCAAAGGCCGGCAGCGTGTTGGGCAGCTTGAGATAGCCGTAAATGCGGCCGACCTCTTCAATCAGGTCGATCTCGCGGTCAACGTCGAGCCGCCAGGTCGGGACCTCGACGACGAATTCGGCGCCCGCGGGAACCGCCTTGGCTGGTTGGGGCAGGGAATCAACCGCAAGATTTCCGGGTGTCGTTACCTGGAAGCCCAACCGGCTCAGGATGCGCGCGATCTCGTTACCGGGGATGTCAACCCCGAGAATTCTTTGCACCTCGCGCTGACGCAGATGGAGTTGGGGACGCTCCACGCGCCGCGCCAGGGCATCAATCTCCGCTTCCACCACCGGGTGCGCCGAGGACGGACTGTCGCTGGGCGGGCAACCGCCGGCGGTTTGTTGCACCAGTTCAGCCACACGGGCGCAGGCCAAAGGTGTATTGCCGAAATCCGCGCCGCGCTCGAAGCGATGTGAGGCGTCGGTATGCATGCCCAAGCGCCTTGAAGTGTGGCGAATCGCCGCCGGATCGAACCAGGCCGACTCGATCAGCACGTTGCGCGTTTGCTCGGTGATCATGGTGTCAAAACCGCCCATGATGCCGGCCAGCGCCACGGCTCGAAACGCATCGGCAATCACCAGGTCGTGCGTGTTCAGCTTGCGCTCGACGCCATCGAGCGTTTTCAACACTTCGCCTTCGCGAGCGCGCCGGACGACGATCTTGCCGCCCTGCAGCTTGTCCAGGTCAAAGGCGTGCGTGGGCTGGCCAAGCTCATTGAGAACGTAATTTGTGGCGTCGGCCACGTTGGAGATCGAGCGCTGGTCAATCAACTCCAGGCGGTGCACGATGTGCTCCGGCGAGGGCCCGACCTTTACGTTGCGCACGATGCGCGCGGTGTAACGCGCACAGCCCTGTGCATCTTCGATCTCGATTTTGAAATCCGAGACCGGCTGCGCGGGGCCCCCGGCGCCGGCCGCTTTTGCCGTTGCTGGGGTGGAAGCGCCCAGCAGCTTGGGAGCAACCGGCTTCAAGTCGAGGTCGTAGATCGCCGAAACTTCGCGCGCGATTCCGTAGTGGTTCATGGCATCGACGCGGTTGGTCGTAACCTCGGCTTCGTAGACGAGCTCATTGCCGTCGCCGCTTCCAGGCCCGCTGTTAGCTTGTTGGGGTTGATAGAAGCCTTCAATGGCGGTGCCGGTGGCCGTCAAGTCTTCCGCCATCTTGCGGTCATCGACCGGCGGATTGATAAAATCGCGAATCCAAGTAGGGCTGATCTTCATGACTCTTATTTCGTCGCAACGTTGTGCGGAACGCGCGCGTCAGAACTGCTCCAGAAAGCGCACGTCCCCTAAAAAGAACTGCTGAATATCATCGATGTTGTAACGCAGCATCGTCATGCGCTCGATGCCCATGCCGAAGGCGAAGCCGCTGTACTTTGCCGGGTCGTAACCGACAAAGCCGAAGACCGCGGGGTCGACCATTCCCGAGCCGAGCAACTCGATCCATCCGCTGCCCTTGCACTTGTTGCAGCCCTTTTCGCCGCAGAAGGGACAAGAGATCGACACCTCGAGACTCGGTTCCGTGAAAGGGAAAAACGATGGGCGAAAACTGGTTTTGACCGAGCTGCCGAACATAGCCTTCATGGCGTGGTCGAGCGTTCCCTTGAGGTCGGCCAAGGTGATATTGGTATCCACGCAGAGCCCTTCGAGCTGATGGAAGACGGGCGAGTGCGTGGCGTCGGGCGCGTCGTTGCGGTGTACCTTGCCGGGGCAAATGACGCGCACGGGAGGCCGCATGCGCTCCATGGTGCGAATCTGCACCGGAGAGGTGTGCGTGCGCAGCAGCAGGCGGTCGCGCTGCGGACGCCGCTCCTGCCCGGCGATGAAGAGCGTGTCCTGCGTATCGCGGGCCGGGTGGTTGGGCGGAAAGTTCAGCGCCTCAAAATTGTAGTAGTCGCTGTCGACCTCCGGCCCTTCGGCCACGGAATAACCCATAGCGACAAAAACGGAGACGATCTCATCCATCGTGCGCAGCACCGGATGGCGCACGCCCAGCTCGCGATGAATGCCGGGCAGGGTTACGTCGATGCGCTCGGCCGCGATTGCGTATGAGGTCGCTCTTTGTTTGGCGTGTTCCGCAGAAAGGGGCGGCAGCTCCTTTCGAGAGCGGGCCTGGACGGAAAGCAATAGTTGCTCGACCTTTGCCTCGACCTGCTGCTTGAGCTGATTGACCTGCTGCCCGGCCTGGCGCTTGCTGGGAGCGGGCGCAGCTTTCAACCAAATGTCGTTGATCTGGGTGAGGATGCCGTTCTTACGCGCCATCCAGCGATCGCGAAAGGCCTTCCACTCGGCTTCGTTGGAGAGCGCCGCGCTTTCCTCTTCCAGCGCCGCCAGCAACTCCCGCGAAGCCTTATCCAGCGCCTCTGGCGAATAGTCTTCGAGTTTAGGGACGGAGTACATGGCAAGTACCTTACGAGTACCTCTTCCAGAATGTCATTCTGAGCGAAGCGAAGAATCCCAGGAGACTGTCCCAACCCGCGCCGCTCCAGGCTTTATTGATGAATCTTTCGGCTTGGTGCCCCACGTTCGCCCGCTTTTGGCTAACGTGGGGTAGTTCGACTGGTGTCCAAGTCCCGCATCTGCTAACTGCGGCAGATGTGGGGCACCGTCCGAAAAAGTCACAAACTTTTAGCATGACACTCCTAAAGCGGGATTATTATTCGCGTCCGTGATTCGCTCCACTCCGCTCAGCATGACATCGGGAGAGCGACGAGGTTGATGCAACCCAGTCTATCGGTTTGCGACTAATGCACGATGGGCGGCCCTGCCGGCCGCCCATAATGAAGATGAACCGAAGTGCTCAGCCTCGATCGTGAACTACGCGGCGACAGCGGCGGCCTTGGCCTGTTCGACCAGCGAAGCAAAGCCCGCGGCGTCATTGACCGCCAGATCGGCGAGGATCTTGCGGTCGAGCTCAATTCCGGCTTTCTTGAGACCGTTGATGAAGTGGCTGTAGCTGATGCCGTTCCGAATGCAACCGGCGTTGATGCGCACGATCCACAGCGAGCGGAACTGACGCTTCTTCTGGCGGCGGCCGACGAATGCGGTCTTCAACCCGCGCTGTACCTGCTCCTGTGCAGCCTGGTACAGCTTCGATTTTGTCAGGAAATAACCGGATGCCCGCTCGAGTATCTTCTTGCGGTGTTGGCGGCGCTTGGTTCCACGTTTAACGCGAGGCATTTATTCTCCTTTTGATGTTCCCGTCTCCGGGCTCCCATGACCTCCGCTGGGCGGTGACTGGGATTAAGCGGCTGGAGGCAGGAGCCATGTCAGCTATTGGCCTCTTCACGCGCTTTGCCGGACGATTCATCCGGCGGCAAGCCCCAAAGATCAGATTGGGGGCAGTTAACGCCCGTCAGGCAACTGCCTGACCGGCAAACTCTAACAGTTTACGAATTAGTGTATTCCACGTTCACCGCCGGGCTGAAAGCGCCCGGCTACTTTGACGACTACACCTTTCGCTAACTGGTCTAGTACGGAATCATCCGCTTAACCTTGGGCTGGTCAGCTTTTGAAACCATGCCGGGCATATCGGCCTGGCGCTTTTGCTTGGTGCCCTTCGAAGTCAGGATGTGGCGTTGGAAAGCGTGTCCGCGCTTTACCCTGCCAGTCGCCGTCTTCTTAAAGCGCTTGGCAGCGCCGCTGTGCGTCTTCATCTTAATCTTAGGCATAAGAGTCCCTGTCGGCGGTCGAAAGCTGCCGCCGCTATATCTATGAAAACACAAGAGAGCCGTTTCCGCCAAGTCCCTGGGGTTCGGCGGGCGGCTTTCTCGCTGGAGCAGGCTTTGCTCGGAAAACCTTTATTTCGTTTTTGGAGGAGCCAGGATCAAATGCAGGGTGTTGCCTTCCTGCCGTGCCCGGAACTCAACGATAGCCTTGTCGCCGAGATCTTTGATGAGCCTTTCCAGAATTTCGCGTCCCAAGCTCTGCCGCGTCATTTCGCGGCCCCGGAAGAAGATGGTTGCCTTCACCTTGTCTCCATCTTCCAGGAAGCGAACCACGTGATTCTTCTTGGTTTCGTAGTCGTGATCGTCGACGTTGATGCGGAATTTCACTTCCTTGACGACGATCCGCGTCTGTTTCTTCTTGGCCTCGCGTTCCTTCTTTTCCTCCTGGTAGAGAAACTTGCCGTAATCCATGATGCGGCATACCGGCGGCTGCGCCGTCGGTGAAATCTCAACCAAGTCGAGCCCTTTCTCTTTTGCAATCTTGAGCGCCTCGAAGGGTGGAATGATGCCGAGCTGCTCGCCCTGATCATCGATCACACGAATTTCGCGAGCCCTGATGCGCTCATTGGTACGAATGAAACGTTTATCGATACGGTCCTCCGATGGATGGAAATCGCCCGATTATAGCATGCCCAGAGTAGAGGTCATCACGTCCGCGGAGATCACCGCATCGACCCCGCGGCCAATCCATCGTCCCTGAATGTTGTTAGCTTTCTATCCGTCCGGCCAGCGCGTCAGCCTCAATCCCGACAATCCGCGCCAGGATCGCCTGATTTGCCTCGTGAACGCCCTCGACCCAGAGCTTCTGATAGTTGCCGGTCAGCGCCTCGGTGAATCTCTCCTGCTGGTCCACGTATGTCAACGTAATCGCCTCCAGCGTACGTCCGACGAACCCTTCCTGAAACTGCCGCTTCTTCTGTGCCGCCAGCTCACGAAGGAAGCGGTTGCGATCATGCGCCACATCGCCGCGAACCTGCGACGGCATGGCGGCGGAGGGAGTGCCGGGCCGCGAGGAATAGGTAAAAACGTGCAGATAAGTGAACGGCAGACTCTCGATCAGCGCCCGCGTCTGCTCAAAGTCGTCGTCGGTTTCGCCCGGGAACCCAACCATGACGTCGGCGCCTATGGCGGCATCGGGCATGGCTCGCCGAATCTTCAGGATACGATCGGCGTAGTGCCAGGGACGGTAACGGCGATGCATCTGCCGCAAGACGCGGTCGCTGCCCGACTGCAATGGGACGTGCGCGTGCTTGCAGATGCGCGGCGAGGAGGCCGCCAGATCGATCAGCTCATCGCTCCAGTCCATCGGTTCGACCGAGCTGATGCGAATTTTTTCCGCCATAGTCTCCGCCAGGATCGCACGCAGCAACTCGACAAAGCGCGCGCGTTGCGGAGTGCTATCGCCGGGCAGCAGCGGTGGAAAGTCTCGTCCCCAACGGCCAAGGTTGATGCCCGAGAGCACAATTTCGCGGTATCCGCTGGCCACCAACTGGCGAACGCTGGCGAGTACCTGCTCCATTTTCAGCGACCGGCTCTTGCCACGAACAAATGGAATAATGCAGAAGGAGCAGCGGTTGTTGCAGCCGTCCTGCACCTTCAGGTTGGGGCGCGTTTTTTCGCTGGCGCCTGCGCCCGCGAATCCGCGTGCGTCGCCATCGCCTCCTCGCTCGTGTCCAGCTTGTCGATCTATTCGCGCACTGGTATCGGCTTCGAAGACGGGCGCGGCAGTCAGCTCCGTGTGTGCGAAGATATCGCCCACGATAATCTCCGCCGGAGCTTTCTCGTCGTCAAAGGGCGGCGCGTCGCGCGCAAAAGTCTGCGCGCTATCTTGCGCCGTCGCATGCAGCGTCGCCAGTGGAACGAATCCGCCTGCCGGGGACCCAGCCTCAGCCTGCGCCAGTTGAGCTGCGTGCTCGACAGCGATATGCGCAAGCTGGGACTGGTGCGAGTTTCCCACCACCAAGGAGACGCCGGGCAGCGACGCCAATTCGTCCGGCGCGCGCTGCGCGTAGCAACCGGTTACAATGATCCTGGCTCCGGGGTTTTCGCGATGGATGCGGCGGATGGTGGCGCGGGCGTCATGATCGGCCGAGGTGGTGACTGTACAAGTGTTGAGCACCACCAGTTCCGCTGCGGCGGTTGCCGGCGCGCGCGTCAAGCCTTTTTCCAGGAGATCGCGCTCCATGGCGGCTCCGTCGGCTTGGGTGGCGCGGCATCCGAAGTTTTCTACAAAGAAGGTGCCCACTGGAGTTATTATAACAACCGCTCTTTACGCCCCGGTGGGGTGCCAGCGCGGTCGGCGTATCGAGAATTAATCCGGAATCACGCCGAAAACGATAAGATACTACTTTAAGAGTTGCGCTGCGACGCTGAAGCGAACCGACTACAAGGATCATTGGGGGCTGCGAATGAAACGTCGAATTTTGCTAGTCGACGATGAACTGGCGATATTGTTGACCCTGAAGGCTGTTTTGGAATTAAACGGGTTTGAAGTTGCCACCGCCGCCTCGGCAAAGGAAGCGAAACAAAAGCTGCAAGTCGCCGAATTCGAGATGGTCATCACCGATATGCGGATGGAGAGCGAAACCGCCGGTTATGACGTTATTCATGCCGCCCGCCAACAGAAATACAATCCGGCTACCGCCATCCTCACCGCTTACCCGTCGCTCGGCAATGACTGGCAGACTCGCGGGGCGCACTCGCTGCTGGTCAAACCCGTCAATACGCCCGACCTGCTACGTCAACTCGAGGCGCTGCTGGTGACTCACCAGGACACCAAGGCGCAGAACCACAAAGTGGAACCCAAGACCACTCCCCAGAGCAAACCAGCCAGGAACAGCGCCGCACATAAAGCCGTGTAGCGACGGTTCCACAGTCGGCGTCTTCCGATCCAGAGCGGTTTAGGAATTAGGGGTATCCCGCGTTCACCGCCGGGCTGAAAGACGCCCGGCTGCTTTGACAACTACACCTTTCGCTAAAATGGTCTAATGTTTTGAGCCGATGCGGTAGTTGTGTGCAACCGCTTCGGTGACGACCGCGGTGTGTATGAGCGCGCTGAGGCGCTCCACCTTGTGCCAGCCGAGGCGGTGGAACACGTAGGAAGTCGATATCTGTCCGGCGACAAGCGAGGCGGAGTAGGTGGCGAAAAGCGGCTTGTTGTCGACGAATCCATTCGACAACTCAGATTCATTCAATCCGTGACGGCGGAACTGCCAGGTCGAAATCGGGTCCATGGTGCGTGCCGCGACGAGCGCAGCAAAGATCGCGAGATTGGGCTTGTCCAGGAACGGATGTTTCGCGGGACCTTCCGCCGCGGAGGGCGCTACCCTGGTGGCCGGGGCGACGGCAACAATGGGTGCGAATGCGCCGGGTGATGCCATGGAATTCGTTGCCGACAGCGTGGAAGCTGTGCCGGATACCGGCAAAACGACAGGCGAAGACGGCATAGCGTTCAGGCCAGCGACAAAAACCGTGAAGTCCCTGGATGAGCTCGCGTCTGCTGCCGGTGTGGTCGTGACTGCTTCCTGGGCGCTCGCTGCGCAGCTCATTGCCAATACCGCGAGAAGAACTATGACTGACTTTCTCATGCTGTTCTATCCAGAGCCCGGTCGTCATCTCACCCCAGCAAACGCCAAAGCGCTTGCCGGGGACCCCGAATGCAACGGGCTCTGGATGAGAACTTATGTCAGTTGGGCGTAAAACGAGTTACGGCAAGCACCTTACGACGGTGAGGAAAGTACCTGAAGCGGACTCAAAAACGCCGGGCTTGCCCCTAGGTTTGGAGGGCACGGGTAGGCGTAACCCGGAGTGTTGCAATCGCCGCAGGGCGCTATTGCGAACAAAATTACAGCCAAGGCAGCAGGGCCGGCCCAACACGACTGCCATGAACTCGGTCGGCGTCTCTATTGCGCCGTGTAGCCGCCGTCGGAGCAGAAACTTGCGCCGGTGATATTGCCGGCGTGCTCGCCGCACAGGAAGACGGCCAGTGCGCCCATTTCCTCGGGCGTGCTGAAGCGTCCCGTGGGTTCGGTGGCGATAAGGTTCTGCTGCGCTTGTTCGTACGAGATGCCTTGCGTCTGCGCCCGCAACGCAATCTGCTTTTTGACCAGCTCGGTGAGCACCCAACCCGGGCAAATTGCATTGCAGGTAACGCCGGTTTTTGCGTTTTCCAGCGCCACCGCCTTCGTCAGACCCAGGATGCCGTGCTTGGCTGCTATATAGGCGCACTTGTTGGTCGAGGCAATCAGACCGTGGGCCGAGGAAATATTGATCAGCCGTCCCCAGTTGCGCGCCTTCATGCAAGGTAGCGCGGCCCGCATCGTGTAGAAGAAGGACGAAAGGTTCACGGCGATCACCGCCTGCCAGCGCTCTATAGGAAAGTCCTCGATGGGCGCGATGTGCTGGATTCCCGCGTTATTGACCAGGATGTCCACCCCGCCCAGCCGCTTCTCCGTGTCGCGCACAAGCTGTTCGCAATCTTCGGGCTTGGCCAGGTCAGCGCCGTTGTAGAGCACCTCCACGCCGTAGCGCCGGATCATTTCAGCGCGTTGCGCTTCGATCTCGGCGGCTTCGCCGAAGCCGTTCAGCATAACCGCGCAACCAGCGGCGGCAAGCGCGTTCGCAATGCCCTGGCCAATTCCAGTGGTTGAACCGGTAACGATTGCCCTGCGTCCTTTTAACATGCAATCTCCTCCCGATCAGTTCAGATCGTTTCGCAACTCCACGCCGACTCGAACTCCACGGCGAAAAGATAAAAACAGAGAACAGCAAATTGTAATCGCGAGTGACAGACTTGGCGACCTGACGTTTCCGCCTCCCAAATTGCGGTAGTGAACCAGTTTGGATTTCGGTAGTGGTACAGGCTACTTTTTCACAGCAGCTAGCTAGTATTACTACGTTAAGTTATTGACAGTTCTTTCGTCGGGTGCTACCGTTGCGAGCATGACCGACGCCCAGGTCGAGAAGTGCGTAAGGCGCTTGCAACAGTTTCTGGCAGATCTGCTG
>JBEKBO010000087.1:0-19128 GCA_050015355.1 Candidatus Korobacteraceae bacterium
CCGGCACCGGCAGCCAACCCCCTCCGCCTGCCGCGCTCGCAGCCGCATCAATAGCGGCCCAAATCGCAATTTCCCAGCAAACTTATCGCTTAGAAGGCAGTCCTCCGGTTGCCGCGCGAAAAACCCGATGGAGACGCAGAAGAATGTGCAAATCGGCTGCGAAACCGCGACCAGAGCTGGTTTTCACCAGCCTCGAATGCTCACCAACCCTAGCAGGTCGCTGAAAAACTCGTACCAGTGTCATCCCGAGGTCGCGCCGGTTTTACGCGACCGAGGGATCTGCTTCACTTTTAACGCGCACAAAAAGCAGATCCCTCGCTGCGCTCGGGATGACACCCTCAGAGAACAGTCTTTCAGCAACCTGCTAAAACCCGAGGCCGGCGCTAATCAGCTTCAGCACGAAGAACCCGCCAAAGATCGTAGCGAAAGCAGTGCCGCGTTTAACCTGCGTGTTTACGGAGATGCCGATGGCGATCAGCAAAACCATCCAGAGGGTAAACAGGTCAAAGACGCTGAGGAGGGAGTAGAGGAACCTGTGTGCGGCGAAGGCGCCGCCGGTCGCGAGGTCGATCCACTGTGCGGGCCCGCTGGCGATGGGGTTTTTGACGTCAAAGCCTTCCGGATCGGCGAAGCACATGGTGACGATCGCCAGCAGACGCTCGACAAGCGAGGGGAGACTGCCGTAGACGACGATGGCCAGAGTTCGGCCGTAAGTGATGTTGGCGCCCACGGCAAAGCGGAAGACCGCTACCAGAGCGGCTGCAAGCGACGCGAACCAGAGCAGAGACAACAATGGAATCAGGTACGAACTGTACTTCGTGATGCGGATGCCCGAATCCAAACGCTGCTGTTTTTCCGCGGGAGAGAGCCGGTCAAACGCCTCCCCGTTGGAAGACTTTTCGATCTGGGTGCGTACGATGAGATCCCATCCGATTCGCCTCTCCATGGCGAAGACAAAGCTGATGGAGAAGATGGACATCAACAGCCACGGAATCAACCAATTCGCCTTGCGGCGCAAATCCGCCATGGTCTTGGACGGGGCCACAAAAGTATTAAGGATTCGACTGGCCTCGGAGAGCGTGGGAAGGCCTTCAGCGACGGGAACGGCTGGCGTACTCATGTGTGCTCCGGGGTCGGTCCAGCGATTGTATGGGGGAATTCTACCAAAGCTCGCCTGTATGGCGAGAGGATGTTTGGTTTCGGACGTCACGGATTTGGCGTTTTCGCGCTACCCGGTCGATACTCCCACATCTGCCAAAAGCGGGCAGATATGGGGCACCAAGCCGCAAGCGCACAAGAGAAAAGGCCCCCGGGGGCATAAAGCTCCCAGGAAGCCTCTCTTCCGCGCGGTAAACTTGTTTCCTCCGGCAAGCGCATCAGCGTCTATACCGGAACTCTGAACTCTTCGGTCTCAGGCGGCACGCCTAACCTCGACCGCAGTTGACTCAGACGCCTCGGAGGGTTTCGGAGTTGCCCGTTGGCGTCTTCTCAGGAGAAGTATAAGCGCACACAGACACGCCCAGAGCCTGGGATCCGGAACGGCCGCGGCAAGGAAGCTCGCCCGCGCGATGCGCGCCGTTTCCGCAGGCCCGAATTTCTCCAGGACAAGGCTGGACCGCGAAGAGCCGGAGGTCTCGGTTTCCGGCCCGTCCCAGCCCGCGCGCGCGGGTTCGAACCATTCATGCTCAGAGCGCGGCTTCGAGAGCAGCTTCTCAAGGTCGGGTTGAATGGGAGTAGCCGCAGCAGCCAAGGAAAAAATCAGCATCGAAGCTGCAAACCAATGCCGCAGAGATACCTTCACCCTTTCTTGGATGCAAAATTGCAAATCAAAAGGTTTGCCACGGGCAAAGCGTAATTTCGCGCTCCCGTCCAAGAGCGAAGCCGCGTCCGCCATCGGCAGTTCCAATCCCAGCGACGGGCGAAGGCTGCCGTCGCCGGGGGGCCTGCGGGGTGCGAGGGTGGTCCGAGCATGCTAAAATTTCCACAGTGACTCGCGAGTGAGCCTTTTGATCGAACTAGCCCCGTCAATTCTGTCGGCTGACTTTGCGCGGTTGGCCGCGCAGGTACACCCCGCTATCGAAGGGGGTGCGACCGTTCTGCACGTGGACGTGATGGACGGTCACTTTGTGCCGAACCTCACCTTGGGTCCCGCGATTGTGGCGGCCTTGCGCAAAGAGGTCGAGGTTCCGCTCGATTGTCACTTAATGATCGAGAACCCGGACGAACTCATTCCGGCATTCATAGAAGCCGGAGCGAACTGGATTTCGGTGCACCAGGAGGCGTGTGTTCATCTGCACCGTACGCTTGAGCACATCAAGTCTTATGGCGCACAAGCTGGGGTGGTGGTGAATCCAGCCACTCCGGTTGCGACTCTTGAAGCTGTTCTGTACATGGTCGATTACGTGTTGATCATGTCGGTAGACCCAGGCTTCGGCGGTCAAAAGTTTATTCCGTACTCGCTGGAGAAGATTCGCAAACTGGCGATGATGCGGGCGGCACACGGACACCATTTCCGGATCGAGGTGGACGGCGGAGTGGCGTTGGATACGATCGCTGACGTGGTTCGTGCCGGAGCGGAAGTGCTGGTTGCGGGTAGCGCCGTTTTTGGACACGGCGATATTCGCCAGAATGTCGAGCGATTGTTGCAGGCCGCCCGGCAGGCCACTGTTCAACGCGTGTAGGCTGAGGGCTCGCTTGAGCGCCGGCTGGAGGTATAAGGGATGTTTCGTCGCATAGTCATGGTTGTCATCATCGGATCGCTGCTATTGCTCGGAATTGCGTGCAGCCATCATAAAACCAGCAATCCGCTGGAGCAGGTCGACTCGAAGCAACCCGACAAGGTGTTGTTCGACAAAGCCATGGATGCGATCAGCCATCACAAGTACGAAACCGCGCGTCTCAACCTGCAAACCTTGATCAATACGTATCCGGACTCGGAGTACGTCGCCAGGGCCAAACTGTCGATCGGCGACTCGTGGCTGGCGGAAGGCGGCTCGGCCGGGCTGACGCAGGCCGAGAGCGAGTATAAGGATTTCATTACCTTTTTCCCGAACATGTCGGAAGCGGCCGAGGCACAACTGAAGATTGCCGATATTCACTACCGCCAGATCGAGAAGCCGGATCGCGACTTCCTGCACGCCAAACGCGCCGAGGAAGAGTACCGGCAACTGCTGCTGCAGTATCCCGACTCGAAACTGGCGGAAACGGCGCGGAGCAAGTTGCTGCAAGTGCAGGAAATCCTCGCCGAGCGTGAATACCGCATAGGGCGTTTTTACTATCTGCGCGAAAGCTGGCCGGCGGCCATGGCGCGGCTGAAGACGCTGACCGATACGTATCCTCTTTTCAGCAAAGCCGACGACGCATTGTTTATGCTGGGCGACGCTTACGAGCGTCAGGCACAAAGGTTGCGCGTGGCGAAGTTCCCGCAGGACAGGGAAGAGGCTAAGAACAAGCTGATCCGTCAGAATTCGGATGCGGCCGCCGCGGCTTTCTCTCGTATCGTCACGCGCTATCCCGTGATGCCGCGCGCCTCCGATGCGGCAAAGCGGCTGGCGGCAATGGGTCTTCCAGTTCCCAAGCCGACCCAGGAAGCAATCGAGTTGAACCGCCGCGAGCAGGCAAGCCGCAGCGAACTGGGACACACGGGCAGGGTGATGTTGACCATGCATAGGCGCCCGGATTATTTGCCTGCCACCAAGGTCGGCGAACCCACGCTTGTGGACCCGCAGCCGACGGATGCGGCACAGATTGTGCGCCAAGCCAATGAAATGGTCCAAGCCCCACAACCGGCAAAGCAAGGGAGCGGCACGGTGACGGTCGATACGGTAAAGGGCTCCGGCGGCGAGAATTCGCCGATGCCGCGTTCCGAGCAACCGGCCCAGGCGCCATCGCCGGATGCTGCCGCCCCCGCACCACCGCAAACGAACGAGGCGAATGCTTCCGACCCTGCGGCAGGCGGCAACCAATCCAAGAACGATTCGTCCAGCAAGCCGAAGAAGAGCGGACTGCGGAAACTGATTCCTTTCTAGACTGCTAGCGCGGAAGGCGTATCCCGAAAAGCAGCCGGGTATACGAGGTCCCCGGCAAACGCCTAGGCGTTTGCCGGGGTGACATTCAGCCCGGCGGTGATAGTCCCGTGAACACCCACAAGGAAACCGCTCTAAGCCAAATCAGCAGGGCCTGCGGCGATTCCGCGGGCTTTGTTGCGCGCGGAATCTGGCTGTCCACGTCACCAGGAGGGCGTGTACTCAGGTAATCTCAGTAGATCAATGCATTGACGTGAGTCGGCGAAAGCAGTAACTTCTCCGTTTAGCCAAGGAAAAAAGGAAAAATCGTGCCTCTCAACATCCTGCTCGCCGATGACAGCATGACAGCCCAGAACATGGCAAAAAAAATCTTGTCCGAGGCTGGCTACGAGGTCACGACCGTAAGCAACGGCGCAGCCGCGCTGAAGAAGATTGCCGACAGAACGCCGGACCTTGTGATCCTGGATATCTACATGCCGGGCTACACCGGACTGGAAGTCTGCGAACGGGTCAAACGCGCCGCGGCAACTTCCAGTGTGCCGGTTCTGCTGTCGGTGGGTAAGCTGGAGCCTTATCGTGAGCAGGACGCCACGGCAGTGCAGGCGGATGGCGTCATCATCAAGCCCTTTGAGGCCAGTGAACTGGTCACGATTGTGACCAACGTGATCCTCCGCGTTTCCGGCGCCACAAGGCCAACTGCGCCGACTGCGATTCAGGCGAGTCCGACGGTGCAGCCGGAACCGCTGCCGGCCGTGGATACGGAGCCGCTACCGGCCGTGGAGCCCGTGGATTATTCGGCCCAGTCGGCAAAGCTGGAGTCTCAAGCTCAAGATGCCGGTCCTGCGGTCAGCTACAGCCCCAACCCGGTTTCAACTGGAGAATATCTCGGTACTTTACAGCCGCCGGTAGAGGAGAAAGCAGTGACAATCGCAGCCGCGGCGGCAACCGGATCGTCGTCCGATCTCGCTGCGCCCGGATTCCGGGCGGCGGAAGCGAACTCGTCCATGCCCTTCATGATCGATGAAATGCTGAAGTCCGACGAAAAGGTGCCAGCGGAGGATTCACTTCATCGTTTTTCCGGCCCCGTGCTTGACGTTTCTCCGGTGGAGCACGCCACGGAAGAGATCGAGATTATCGATATCCCCGCGCCGGAGCCGAGTGCCGGCACGCAAGCCGGTGAAGAGGCTATGCCGTTGAGCCATGTGGCCGTCTCCGCGGAGTCAACTACGGGTGCTACCGGCATCTCGCCCGACGAATTAACCGCGATTGAAGTGGAGACGTTTTTGCGGGACCACGCAGCGGGAGCTGGATCGGAGTTGGCGTCAGCCAGTGAGGTCAAGTTCGACAGTGACGCGCACGCGCAGGAAGGCGTCGGGGCGATTGCGGCCGGCACGAACGCAATGCAAGCGCCTGCGGTAGAAAGTCAGGCGGCGCCGGAGATTATGCCGGTCGAGTTTCCACCGAATTCGCAGCCCCAACCAGAACATGCCGAGTCAGGAGTCGCGGAGAGCGACAACCAGCCGGTTTTTGAAGCCGAGGACAAGCCCTCGATTATTCCGGCCAGCACCAGTGTGTTGGAGCCCGCGCCCATCGTCGAGGAGCTTGCGGCTCAGTTTGATGTCGAGAAGACGCTCCTTGCCGCCGATATCACGGCGGGAGCGGTGGCCCCCGCTTTCGAGCCGGCGCCGGCGGAGCCCCCGGCAGCCGTGGCGGAAGTTCCCGTGGCGCGAGAGCTTGAGCCGGAACCTGTTCCAGCATCGTCGTCTTCGGCAACGGAGAGTGAGGCCGAACCGCCAAGCGACGTAACCACAGAGGATTTCATGTTCTCGGTTCCGATGATGCTGGAAGCTACGGCGGCGATGAGTTTGCCCGAATTGCCCGATCTCGGACCCAAGGCTGTTTCGGCATCCGCTGGTTCTTCCACCTTCGGCGCGCCCAAGTATGCCGCTGAAGCCGCCCGTCCGGCTGCGCTCGATGAAGCGACGATTGCAGGAGCGGTGCAGCGCGTCATGGACCGTCTCAAGCCGCAGATTGTGGCGGAAATAGTTCTTGAGCTGGCCAAACACAAGCCATAACTGAGTGTCTTCCCTTGTCCGTTGCGTCGCCGCAAGGGCGTTTCCCAGGCGCCTTTGAGAACCCATGGTTTGACCGGCCGTCAGCGGCTCCGATAACATCAAATTTATCTTGCACTGATGCTTAGGGTCCCCGGCGACGGCCGCTTTTGCCGTTGTCGGGGCAGGAAACCGATGCCGCACGAATTGTCGAAGGCTTACGACCCCAGTTTGATTGAGACGCGTTGGGCCGAATACTGGACCAACGAAAAACTCTTCCACGCAGAGATTCCCGAACCAATCCCGCCGGAGCAGAACGTGTTCACGTTGCTGCTGCCCCCGCCGAACGTTACCGGCAGGCTGCACATGGGCCACATGCTCAACCACACGGAGATGGACATCATCGTGCGGTGGCATCGCATGCGCGGGTTTCTGACGATGTGGCTGCCAGGCACCGATCATGCCGGAATCGCCACCCAGATGATGGTCGAGCGGCAGTTGGCGTCGGAGGGAAAGAGCCGGCGTGGGATGGGCCGCACGGCATTCATCGAGCGCGTCTGGCAGTGGAAGCGGCACTACGGCGGATCGATTGTGGAGCAGATGAGGAGGATTGGCGATTCCGTCGATTGGGGCCGCGAATACTTCACCATGGACGACAATCTTTCGCACGCGGTGCGCGAAGCGTTCGTCAGGCTCTACGAAGAGGGGCTGATCTATCGTGGCAACTACATCGTGAACTGGTGTCCACGGTGCGCGACCGCCATCTCCGACCTGGAAGTGGTGCACGAGGAGACGCACGGCAAGCTTTACGATCTCAAGTATCCGGTCATTGGATCTTCGGATTTCATTATTGTCTCGACGACCCGGCCGGAAACCATGTTGGGCGACACGGCAGTCGCGGTCAACCCGAGCGACGAGCGCTACCGGCATTTGCACCAGGCCAAAGTTCTGCTGCCGCTGATGAACCGCGAGATTCCCATCATCCTGGACGAGCTGGCGAATCCCGAATTCGGAACCGGCGCGGTGAAGGTCACCCCGGCGCACGATCCCAACGACTTTCAGGCCGGACTGCGCCACAACCTGCCGCAGATCACGGTGATCGACGAAACCGGCACAATGAACGAGCAGGCCGGGCCGTATGTGGGCCTGGATCGCTTCGAGGCGCGCGTACGCGTGCTGCACGACCTGGAGAAACAGGGATTGCTGGTCGGCATCAAGGATCACACCCTGGCGATCGGCAAATGCGACCGCTGCAAGACCATTGTGGAGCCGCGCCTCTCGACGCAGTGGTTCGTGGCGGTGAACCGGAAGGCGAAGGATGGCACTCCGAGCCTGGCCGAGCGAGCTATTCAGGTGGCCGAGGACGGGCGGATACGCTTTATTCCCGACAATTACAAACAGGTCTACCTGAACTGGATGACCAACATTCACGACTGGTGCATCTCGCGCCAGCTTTGGTGGGGACATCGTATTCCGGCATGGCACTGCGCCCAGTGCCGCGAGATCATGGTGGCGCGCGAGGCTCCGGCACAGTGCTCGCGCTGCGGCGGCACGCGCCTGGAGCAGGATGCGGATGTGCTGGACACCTGGTTTTCCTCCGGACTTCTGCCGATGTCAGCCATGGGATGGCCCGGCAAAACCAGGGATCTGGACACCTTCTACCCGACTTCGCTGCTGATTACCGGCTTCGACATTCTGTTTTTCTGGGTGGCGCGCATGATCATGATGGGCTGCCACTTCCTGGCCGATCACGAGCGCGGTATCGTGCCCTTCCGGCACGTTTATATCCACGGACTGGTGCGCGATGCCGAACGCCAGAAGATGTCGAAGACCAAGGGCAACGTGGTCGACCCGATCGAGACCATCGAGAAGTACGGTACCGACGCGACACGCTTCACGCTGGCGACCATGGCCGCTCCGGGTGCGGATATCGCATTTTCGGAGAGCCGCACGGAGAGCTACAGGGCCTTCGCCAACAAGATCTGGAACGCGGCCCGCTTCATTTTCATGAACGTCGACCGGGCCGAGCAGGAGAAGGCCTGGTCGCTGCGCGAATTTCGGCCGCCAGCGGAAGATGCGGCTGGCATTCCCGGCTTCGTGGCGACGACCCTCGAAGATCGCTGGATACTTTCGCGCTTCAACCGCGTCGCCAATGAAGTCAACGAAGCGCTGACGGATTATCGCTTTCATGAAGCCGCGCACGTGGTCTATCACTTTTTCTGGGGCGAGTTCTGCGACTGGTATATCGAGCTGGTCAAGCCAGGATTGGCTGAGTTGAGCGATCGCGAGGCCTCGAAAACCGCGTTTCAGAACGTCGTCTTGCTGTTCGAGGCTGCGCTGCGCCTGCTCTCGCCGTTCATGCCGTTCATTACCGAAGAGATCTGGCACGCGGTCTACGATGGCAAGCCGCCGCTGAAGTCGATCGCGCTGGCCCGCTATCCCAGGCGCAACGAAGCGCAAGTCTCCGCCGAGGCCGAGACGGAGATGGCGGTGCTGCAAGACCTGATCGTAAGCGTGCGCAACATCAGGGCCGAGCTGAAGGTCGTGCCCAGAGAGCGGCTGCCGATCGAGGTCTTCGCCGACGCCGAAGTCCGCGAACTTGTGACCCGCAATGCGGCGGCGGTGGCACGGCTTGCCAGCGTGGACGGAATCGGCTTCGTCGAGCGGGCACTGGCCAATGAAGCGAACTCGCGCAGCACGGCCCGCTTCGACGTGCACGTGGTTTACCAGCAGAAGATCGATGTTGCCGCCGAACGCGAGCGGCTCAACAAGGAACTGGAAAAATTGGATCACGAATTTGGCAATGCGCAACGCCAGCTTGCCAACCAGCAGTTTTTGTCCAAGGCCCCGGCCCACGTGGTTGAGGGGTTGCGCAAGCGGGAAGCGGAGTTGAAGGTCCTGCAGCAAAAAGCAAAGGACGCCCTGGACTCTTTGACGGGCGGGTAAGAGATACGTTATGGACTGGGCAAGCCGTCGAGCAAGCAGTGTGCTGGAAAGCGCGTTGCAGGAAGACCGCGCCACGCATGACGCTACGAGCCATGCGTGTATCGATGAAGGCCAGCTCGCGGTTGCAACCATTCTTGCCAAGCAGGATTGCGTTCTGGCCGGGATCGGAGCGGTAGCGCGCATTTTTGAAGTGTTTGCCCAACTGGAAGGATCCGTGCACATTCATGCGGAAGTGACCACGCACACCGAAATCTTTGACGGGGTGCGCCTGCACAAAGGCCAGCCGGTCGCGGTCATCCGTCACAATGCGCGCGCCATTCTCTCCTGCGAACGCGTGATTCTGAACCTGCTGCAACGCATGAGCGGTATCGCCACCGCTACCCGCCGCTATGTGGATGCGATTGCCGGGACCAAGTGCCGCATTCTGGACACGCGCAAGACGGCGCCCGGCTTGCGGCTGATCGATAAATACGCCGTGCGTTGCGGAGGCGGCCAGAACCATCGGCTCGATCTCTCCGACGGAATCCTCGTCAAGAACAACCATGTCGACTTGGCCGGCGGCATTCGCGAGGTTTTGGAAAGGGCGCATCGCAACCGCCAGGGCGAGCAGCCGATCCAGGTGGAAGTACGCTCCATGGCCGAGCTGGAAGACGCGCTCCAGTACGGCGCGGAGGCGATCCTGCTGGACAACATGACTCCCGGGCAGGTGTGTCTGGCGGTGCAGCGGGTGGCGCAGCACACGCGCCGCGTGCCGTTGGAGGCCTCCGGCGGCATCACGCTGGAGAATGTGCGCGCCTACGCCGAGGCGGGCGTGGACTATATCTCGGTAGGGGCGCTGACCCACTCCCCGCGCGCGGTGGACTTGAGCATGAGAATTGTCCCGGTTTAGGCCATAGGATGTCCCTACGCTTCATTTTGCTTTGCCCCGCGGACGGCAATCCCCGATAATCGTCACGCACTCTGTCGGCGACGACTGGTGCGTGGCAGCATGGCTTTGAAGACACAACCCGGAGATCGTGCGGGAGCCGGCGAGTCCTCGGCGCGCACCGATGCGCGTCTGGGCCGGTTGCTGCGCCGGCTGGAAGATCATCCGATGCTGGTGATGAGTGGCACCAAGCTGGCGGAGGAGCTGGGCACGAGCCGCTCGGAAGTGTGGCGCCTGGTGGAGCAACTCCGCGAGTTTGGGGTTGAAATCTCCGGCCATCCGTCGACCGGATACCGGCTGGAAAAAGTTCCGGACCTGCTGCTGCCGGAGATCCTGAATCCGCTGCTCGAGGCGACGATTTTCGCCGATAACGTCCACCACTTCTTCCGCGTTGGGTCAACGAACACATTGGCGATGAGTGCCGCCAGCCAGGGAGAGCCCGAGGGAGCGGTGTTCGTGGCCGAGGAGCAGACTGCCGGACGCGGCAGAGGGGGGCATCGCTGGGAGTCGGATTCCTCCAAAGGGATCTACTGCTCGGCGGTGCTGCGGCCGCATCTGGCCCCCGCGGACGTGCTGCTGATCTCGCTGGCAGCGGGTTTGGCCGTGTGGGAAGCGGTGCACGAAGTAACCGGCGTCGAGGCCGACCTGCGCTGGCCGAATGATGTGCTGTGCGGCGATGCAAAAGTCTGCGGAATCTTGATCGAGATGCATGCCGAAGCGACGCGCGTTCAGCATATCGTGGCCGGCATGGGGCTCAACGTGAATCAGCGTGAGTTTCCGCCCGAGCTGCTGCCTATCGCAACCTCGCTTCGCCTCGAAAGCGGGCGCGATTGGTCTCGCGTGGAACTGGCTGCCGCCCTGCTAAAATCTCTCGACCGCGAGTATCGGGCGTTCGTCGCGGATCTCGGCGTAGCCCGGCGGGACGTCCTGCGGCGGTTCGAACTGCATTCTTCGTACGTGCGGGGACGCGCCGTTCAAGTGGACGAAGACGGCGGTTACCATGGGACAACCGTGGGGTTGGATGCGCGCGGTTTTTTGCAAGTGCAGACCGAAGCGGGGATAAAGACCGTGCTCTCGGGCGGAGTGCGGCCAAAATAGGGCAAAAGACTCCGGCTCTCAGCAAGTGGTGAGCGGTTTGCGGTGTCGTATGCTGGAGGCAGCGGCTCCGCGCGGAAGGCTTCGGGCCGCGAATGTTATGACGGAATCGCCGGGGAAACGGCACAGGAACTGAATTCATGCTTTTCGTGCTCGATGTGGGAAATACGAATGCGGTATTGGGCGTCTACGGCAGCGAGGACCCAAGCGAAGGTCCAGCGCAGTTGCTGGCTCACTGGCGCGTTTCCAGCAACCGCAACCAGACGGTCGATGAATACGGAGTGCTCTTCCGCAACCTGTTTTCGATGAGCCGGATCGATCCCAAGCAGATCAAGGGGATCGTGATTTCCTCGGTTGTACCGCCAATTGATTCCACCTTGCGCGCCGTCTGTGAGAGGTACTTTCACCTGAAGCCGCTGTTCATCGAGCCCGGTGTGAAGACCGGAATGCCGGTGCACTACGACAATCCCGCCGAGGTCGGCGCGGATCGCATTGTCAACGGCGTCGCCGCCTTCGAGAAGTACGGCGGGCCTTGCGTGATCGTGGACTTCGGCACGGCAACCACCTTCGACGCCATTTCCGCCAAGGGCGAGTACCTGGGCGGCGTAATCTGCCCAGGCATCGGCATCTCGGCGGAGGCGCTGTTCATGCGCACGGCCAGGCTGCCGCGCGTCGATATCCGAAAGACCACAAAAGTGATCGGCACCAATACCGTTGCCAGCCTGCAATCGGGGCTGTATTACGGCTACATCGGGTTGATCGATGGCGTCCTGGAGCGCTTATTCGGCGAGCTGGGAAAAGCGACGGTGGTAGCGACCGGCGGCTTGGCGCAGCTGTTCGGAGGCGGGTCGAAGTACATCTCGGTGGTTGACGATCTGCTGACGCTGGAGGGCATGCGCATCATCTGGGAGCGCAATTCCGCCTATCAGCGGAAGCGGCAGGAAGCGCAGAAAACTGTGGAAGACGATCCGGCGCAGCGTGAGAAGTGATGTGATCTGAAGAATCTACTTGTACATGTGCGGATAGGCGGCACGCATTTTCGCGGCCTGCTCGCGCGCCATCTCAATCTGCACCAATTCCCCTTTCCCCATACCCGGGCACCATGTGGCAGTCTTGTGCCATTCCTTCCTGCTTTCCACCAATTCCGGCCAAAAGGGGAAAACGCGGCACTGCGCGGGCTTGACCGGATGGATGGAGCAACCGTCATCACGAAGAAAAATACATTGACCATTTTGAGGGGTGCGCAGACGGCGAGTGTTTTTCGTCCGATAGATGAACCGGTTCTCAAACTTCCCCTTGGGCATGGAGAGAAACTCCGCCGCGCGCTCGATGTCGCGTTCGGTGAGATGGACGAATCCCTTCTGCTCGCAGCATTTCGTACACCCCGGCTGGCATTGGAAGCGCATCCTGTGATTGTATCGGCGGCAGCCCGGCGTTGATAGATCGGGAACACGCATTCCCGGAACCGCTCCAGTTGGAGACTGGTAGTAAGCTGGTGAGGTGGAGAATTACCGCTTCGATTACTTCAGCGACATAGAGGAACACTTTTGCCGCCGCCGCGGAACGGTGCTCGTCGCCTCGACCCTCGATTGGGTGTTGATGGAGTCGTGGAAAGATGCGGGCGTGCCGCTGGAGGCGGTGCTGCGCGGCATCGATGCGAGCTTCGACAAATACGATCGTCGTCCGAGCAAGACGCGCAAGATCAATTCGCTCGCCTATTGTTCGCAGGAAGTGCTGGCGGCGGCCGAACAGATGAAGGAGGCAGCCGTCGGAAGCGCGAGAGAACCTCGCGACAATGGCCTCGAACGGGAGCGGGTAGCCGCGTTCCTGGGAAGGAATGCGAAAGCCTTTGAGTTGGCCACGGTTCCCGATGCGGCGCGGCAACTGGTGGGCGAAGACGCGCGGAAACTGGCTGAACTGGCAAAGCAGGTCGGCGCGCAGTCCAGCTTCAGCCTGGAAGACCTGGAACGGCGTCTGACCGTGATGGAGGAGAAGCTGTTCGCGGCGCTATTGGCTTCGTCGCCGGATGATCTGTTGGTGGAGATCCGCGCCCAGGCCGAGCGTGAACTGGCGCCTTACCGGAGTAAGATGACGGGGCCGCAGATCGATCAGTTGCTGAAGCAATACACGAACAAGCGCTTGCTCGACCACTACAAACTGCCGCGCCTCAGCCTTTTCTACATGTGAGTAGCTAGCGGCCAGGAAGGGTACTCGCCGGCGTCCGGGATACCGGCGCGGAGAGAGCGAACGCACCGATTTCACTGCTTATGCCGAAAGTCACCATCGAAAAAATGATTTACGGCGGCGACGGCCTCGGGCGGCTGCGCCCTGCTCCGGCCAGCCCAGGCGAATCCGCCAGCCGGAACTCACCGGCCAACGAGCGCGGCAAGGCCGTGTTCGTGCCTTTCGTGCTCGAGGGCGAAGCGATTGACGTTGAGATCGTCGAGCAACGTCCCGGGTTCGCTCGCGGCAAAACAGTCTCGTTGCTTTCACCCTCGCCGCAGCGTGTCGAGCCGGGCTGTCCGTACTTCGGCCGCTGCGGCGGCTGCCAGTATCAGCACGCCAGCTACGAGCACCAACTGGCGATGAAGCAACGCATTCTGCGCGACGCGTTACGGCGTACCGCCAAGGTGGAATTGGCAGTCGAGTTAAAGGTCCATGCGTCACCGCCGTGGAATTACCGCAATCGCACGCGGATGAAGGTGACGAACCAACCGGAATTTGCGATCGGATATTTCGAGCACGGATCGCACCGCCTGCTGTCGATCGAGCACTGCCCCATTAGCTCTCCACTGATCAACCGTGCGCTGCAGGCGTTGCGGCAGTCGAGCGAGTTCCGGTCCCTGGCTGGAGACATTGCCGAGGTTCAGTTTTTCGCCAATCACGACGACCACGCGCTGCTGCTGGAGGTTTATGCGAGGAAAACCGCCGGCGTGGAGTCGTTTCGGCCCGCTTTCCAGGCGCTTCAAGCCGGACTGCCCGAACTCCAGGGTCTGGCGTTGTTCCAATTCCAGGGCGAAGACGAAGAAGATGAGACCAGCGGCCCGCGCGGCTCGCAGCGCGCGGCGCCGGAGTTTTTGGGCGAGCGTGGGCTGAAGTATGCGACCTCGGAAGGCCCGTTTCGCGCCGAGGCGGGAGCTTTTTTCCAGACGAACCGGTTCCTGGTGGACGAACTGCTGAGTATCGTTCTCGCCAGCCACGAGGGCCGACACGCGCTGGACCTTTACGCCGGCGTGGGCCTGTTTTCGGTGCCGTTGTCGCGAAGGTTCCAGCGCGTCACGGCCGTGGAAATCGCTCCTCTTTCCGTCCATGCCTTGCGCGCCAACAGCGGTGGAAAAGTCGAGGTGGTTGCCGCTGCCACCGAGCAGTTTTTGCGCGGCTTCCATGCGTCCGGGAAGTTGGACCTGGTAGTGGTCGATCCTCCGCGCGCCGGGTTGGGAGAAAGAACCGCGCGTGCGCTGGCCCGGTTAAAGACCGCGAAATTGATTTACGTCTCTTGCGACCCGGCCACCCTGTCGAGGGACTTGCGGGTGCTGGTAGAATCAGGTTTTCACATTGAAGAAGCGCACTTGGTGGACCTGTTCCCGCAGACTTTCCACATCGAGACGGTTTTCCGGCTCGCGCGATAGGATTCGGGAATGTTCGGGCCACAGCTTGAATCCAGACGAGGGAGGAAGACATGTTCGCATTGGCGATTGTCCGTTATCGGCGTCCGCTGGAAGAGGTAACTAAAACCACCGAAGAACACAGGGCCTACCTGCGGGAGCTCAAGAAGCAGGGGATACTGATCGCGGCCGGGCCGATGGACCCGTGGACAGGCGGCGCTTTGCTGTTGCGCGTTCCCGATAGCGATGTAGCCGGCGCGCTGGACCGCGTTCGTGATGGCGATCCCTTTACGCAGAAGGGGCTGGCGCAATACGAACTCATACCCTGGAAGCCTATGATAGGAAAAGACGACCTGGATCGCCTCTGACACCGGACGACTCCAACTCGCTGGCAGCTATGGCGCGGGTGGAAATAGCCGGTCAGCCCAGGCGCCTGAAAGCTGGCGAGCGCAGTCTCAACATATGTCGTGAGCCGATATTTTTAGCCGTCCTCGCATTCGGGGGCGGCATTATTGTTTCCACCAGAATCTGGCATCCGCCGTTGGCGTGGGTCTGCGGAATTTTTTTCCTGCTGAGCGCGGCGGCATTTCTGGTCCGGCGGCTTCCGCGGATTTCGCTGGCAACGGTTGCGGTCGCGTTTACATTTCTCGGGGCCTTCACCGGGCAAAGCCGCGATGCCGCGCGCGAGCCCCAGGCGGGGATCATGCGATTTACCTCCGGGCAGGAGGTCGTGCTCACCGGTTACCTGCTGCGTGATGGCGTCATCAGGCAGGGGAGCTTCGGGAAACAGCAGCAATCGATTGATCTAGCGGTCGAGCAGGTTGAAACGGAAAACGCGCCCGCGACGCCAACCAACGGAACCGTTCGACTGACGCTTTACGACACGCAACGCGCGCGCGAGCACGCCGAGGCGGACGAGGACCCGGCCGAGGATGAGGATGGCCGCTCGCCGGCGCCGCTGCTCTATGGCCAGCGGCTGCGTTTGACGGCGAAGCTGCGGCCCGCCTTGAACTACAAGAACCCCGGAGCGTGGGACTACCGCGGCTATTTGGCCTCGATTGGCGTCTCTGCCCTTGGTTCGGCGAAAGCGGAAAGCGTGGGATTGCTCCCAGGACGCGGGGGGATGCTGCTCTCGGAGTGGCGATGGTCGGCGTGGCGCAGCGTCCTTGGCATGATTCATCGCGTATGGGCGGCGCCTGAAGCCGGCCTGTTCGACGGCGTGCTGATCGGCGACCGCCAATTCATCAGCCGTGAAGTACAGCTCGAATTCCAGCGCAGCGGAACCTACCATCTGCTGGTGGTTTCCGGAATGAACATTGCGATTCTGGCCTTCGCGCTGTTCTGGGTGTTACGGCGTATGGGCGCTGGGCCGGAAGTCGCGACTCCGCTGACGATCGTCATCTCCTGCGGGTACGCCGCGCTCACCGACTCCGGCGCTCCGGTGATGCGCGCGGTACTGATGTTTTCCGTTTATCAGATCACCGCGCCTGCTCTATCGCGAGCGGGCGGCACTGAACGCCGTGGGGATGGCCGCGCTGATACTGCTGGTATGGAACCCGCGCGAACTATTTGATCCGAGCTTTCAGTTGACGTTTCTAGCCGTGCTTTTGATCGGCGGCTTGGCGGTTCCCATTTTCCAGCGCACGTCGGCTCCGTATCGGCGGGCTCTACGCGGGCTGCAGGTGGTGGGAATGGACTCGGCTATGCCGCCGAAGATGGCGCAATTTCGAATTGAGCTGCGCTTGATTGCCACTCATCTGTCGCCGCTGGCCGGTAAGCGCGCGGCATTTTGGATTGTCCCGGCGGTGACGGGCATTGCCATCGCGGTGTATGAAGTGGTGCTCGTCTCGACGGTGATGCAGATTGGCATGGCGCTGCCGATGGCGGCATATTTCCATCGCGTGACGATTACCTCTCTGCCCGCGAACTGCCTGGTTGTGCCGCTCACCGGCGTCCTCATGCCGGCCGCCGTGCTGGCCGTGGCCGTGGGCTTTGTTTCGCCTCTGCTGGCCCAACCTGCCGCGTGGGTTGCCTGGTGGGCGCTCAAGTTTATCCTCGGCACAGTCAGTTTCCTGGGCAGCGGCAGAGTTGCCGACTACCGTATCCCCACTCCTGAGCCGGCGGTTGCGTTTGCCTGTGCAGCGGCGCTCGGCTTGGCGCTGCTGATGGTGCGGTGGCACAGGGTGGTGGCGGTGACCGGATTGCTGCTGCTGTGCGCGTCGGCAATCTGGATCGGGATGCGCCCCGCCACGCCACACCTGCACGCGGGGCGATTGGAGTTGACGGCAATCGACGTCGGCCAGGGCGATTCGCTGCTGATGATTACACCTGAGGGCAAGACGCTGCTGATCGACTCCGGGGGCCTGCTGGGTAACGGACACTCCGAATTTGATGTTGGCGAAGACGTTGTTTCGCCCTATCTGTGGTGGCGCGGAATCGGCCGGCTGGACGCCGTGGCAATCAGCCATGGTCACGCCGACCACATTGGGGGCATGAGCGCGGTGATCCGGAATTTCCATCCCGCGGAGCTGTGGATGGGGCCGCAGGTCGCTACCCCTGAGTTTCAGCACTTGATGAAGGTCGCCGGCGATAACGGGGTGTCGGTAAGGCAACGCCATGCGGGCGAAATTTTTGACTTCGGAAGTGTTCGCATTACGGTGCTCTCCCCGCCGCAAGATTGGCAACTGAAGGGGAGAGTTCGCGACGACGATGCGATGGTACTGCGAGCTGAGAACCGCGGGCGCTCGTTGCTGTTGGTGGGCGATGTAGGAAAGAAAATCGAGCGCTCGCTGTTGAACGAAAAACTCCGCTCCGACATCCTGAAAGTGGGACACCACGGCAGTAACACGTCCAGCACTCAGGAATTTCTTGCGGCAGTGCGGCCGCGCTACGGCGTGATCTCCGCCGGAGTCCGGAACCGGTTCCATCACCCTCGCCCGGATACCTTGCAGCGGCTCAGCGATGCCAAGGTAATGGTCTACCGCACGGACCTGGTGGGAGCGACTACGTTTCTGCTGGAACCGGCGAACATCTCTGTCTCCACCTACAGCTCAGGCCGATGAGCCTTCGGCGAATTCCGAGTCCTCGATCGGATGGGTGCGGTAGTCGGCAATAATGGCCCGTGCCTCCTCCGCCTGTTCCGGGGCGACCTGCACGACAACGCCGCCGACGCCAGGCAAAAGATCCTGAGGTGAATCCAGCGAGGTCACAACCGCTTCGATGCCGGCGGAATCGAGCAACCCCTTAACGACCAGCGCTTCGCTTTCGCGTTCGGTATCAAAGACGGTGGTCAGTGTCGAATCATTCGCGTCGAGAGCCATTGTCCCTCCAGTTGCTTCGATGTCGCCAGCCGAGTTCGCGAAAGGTATATTCCATAATGGTTGATAGCTTCGGGATATATCTACTCTGAAATCGCTCTGTCCGCTACGAGTGCCGCAAATAGGCTGGCGCGCTAGCAAAGATCGTAGTACTCTCCGGACACGGATGGTAGGGGTGGGGCTAAAAATTCCAAAGCTTTAGACCAGATTCGCGGAAGGTTTACCCGCGAAGGAGCCGGGCCAGCAACTCCGCTGCCCCAAAAAAGTCACCACAACGGGTGCGCAACGGGCGAACTGCTGGCGGCCATCTAAACAAGGGCCTAAACCGGCGCGGGGGAGTTCTATGGGGTTGCCGCAACATGGACATGAGAATCACGAGGGTACCGGAAAAGCAGAGCTGGCGGAGGAGGCCCGCAAGATCCGAAGGTTGCAGATCATGATGAGCATGGTGATGTCGGTGATTAGCCAGGACCCCAACATGACTCTGGAAGAAGCTTCGGAGATGGCAGCCGACGCCCGGCGGGCTGCGCTGGCAATGTTCCCCGGCAAGGAACTCGCATACGATCTGATCTACCGTCCCCGCTTGCGGCGGATTATGAACGAACGCTTCCGGCTGCAGTAAGCCGGTTTCGGGTAGTGTCCTAATTTGGATTCTGGCGTGTCCGTTAAGTGTTGTAGTTGTACCCAGGAGGCCCGCCAATGCGGAATCCGGGCGGGTTGAGTACCGTCCCGTCCGGAGATTCTATTACGCCTCCCCTACGGGGATAGTAAAGAGCGCAAACCTGAGTGGTTCCCTTGCGTTTGAAAGCATCCTCATACTCAATACGCCCATAAGCACAGAAAACGACCTCGCCCGATACGGTCAATGCCATTTGTTCTACGAGGTTGCCAGGGCCATTTTCAAGCGGAATAGAAACCGCATATTTATATCCGGGCTGGAAAACAATTTGTCCATCAATAGAATTCGTGTTCGGCAAATATACAGGGATTGGCTCAAGTTCAGGCTTGGGTGGAAATGCCGTATTGTCAACTGGTATAGTGCGGCCCCGATCCGTCGATAAGGCCGATGTGGAAACTCAGGGGCTGACGAACAGCCGCACCAGTTGCGGTTGAGCAGGGTAGCGAGTCAGGGGCAGGAGTGGTTTTTTCTGCACCTACGAGGTG
>JBEKBO010000088.1:0-18944 GCA_050015355.1 Candidatus Korobacteraceae bacterium
TACCAGGGTTGCGCGACCGCGGCGCGCCTTGGGGGTCGTGGAGTGGACGCGGTATTGGCCTGATAAAAATGAACCTGAAAGAAATCAAAGAGCTGATCGAGTTCTTAATCGAAAAGGACGTGGCCGAGTTCGAACTGGAACGCGGCGACGTCAAGGTGCGAGTCAAGCGAGGGCAATCGGTGTTGTATGCGCCGGTGCCGTCTCCCGTTGCTTCGCATTTTCCACCCGCCAGCTCGGTGCTTGCACCGGGCGCACACGCCACGCCGGCCACGCCGGCCGGAAGCGCGCCAGCCGAGGCGGCCGAGGAAGAGCTTCACTTAGTGAAGTCGCCAATTGTCGGCACTTATTACGAGTCGCCTTCGCCGGGCTCACCGCCGTTCGTGAAGCCAGGCGATCGGGTAACGCAGGGACAAGTGCTGTGCATCGTCGAAGCCATGAAGTTGATGAATGAGATCGAGTCGGATGTGGCCGGCGAGGTGGTAAAAATTCTAGTCAGCAACGGTCAGCCGGTAGAGTACGGGCAGGCGCTGTTTGCCGTCCGGACGAGATAGTTTTCGCGCCGGAAGCGCCGGGCAGAGGCAAGCAAGGGGTGCGGGCGGCGGTCCACGAGCCGGCCTGGCAGGCTGCGTCATTTTTCATGTTTAAAAAGATACTGATTGCCAACCGCGGGGAGATCGCCCTGCGAATCATCTGCGCGTGCAAGGAACTGGGTATCCGCACGGTCGCCATTTACAGCGATGCGGACCGCAATTCGCTGCACGCGCGCTTCGCCGACGAGGCCATCTGCATCGGGCCGCCACGGCTGAGCGAAAGCTATCTGAACATCCCGGCGGTGATCAGCGCGGCCGAAATCAGCAACGTGGACGCGGTGCATCCCGGCTATGGCTTGCTGAGCGAGAATGCCAATTTCGCCGAGGTTTGCGAAACCTGCGGCATTACCTTCATCGGACCTCCTCCGGAAATCATGCGCATGATGGGCGAAAAAGAAAAAGCCCGCATGGCGATGAAAAAAGCCGGTGTGCCGATTCTGCCGGGCTCCGAGGGGGTCATCGCCTCGGCGGCAGAGGCCGGGGAGTGGGCGCGCCAGACGGGGCTTCCGGTGATCGTCAAGGCTTCGGCGGGCGGCGGCGGGCGCGGCATGCGCATCATTCGCTCGCAAGAGGAGTTGCCGCAATTATTCAACGCCGCACAGAGTGAAGCGGCGGCTGCCTTCGGCAACGGACAGCTCTACATGGAGAAATACATCGAGCGCCCGCGGCATATCGAGTTCCAGATGCTGGCGGACTCGTTCGGCAACGTGGTGAGCCTGGGCGAGCGCGAATGCAGTATTCAGCGGCGTCACCAGAAGCTGATCGAGGAATCCCCTTCGGTGAAGGTGACCCCGGAGCTGCGCGCCAGAATCGGCGATCTGCTGGCGTCGACGCTGAAGCAGATTGGCTATGTCAATGCGGGGACCGTCGAGTTCCTCATGGATGAAGATGAGTCGCTGAGTTTTATCGAGATGAACACGCGCATCCAGGTCGAACATCCGGTCACGGAGATGCGAACCGATGTGGATTTGGTGAAAGCCCAGATTCTGATCGCGGGCGGCGCCAGGTTGTCCGATGTTCTGCCCGAAGTGATCGAACAACGCGGGCATGTCCTGGAATGCCGCGTCAACGCCGAGCATCCGGAAAAGTTCACGCCGTCGGCGGGCAAGATCACGGCTTTCCACACGCCCGGGGAAATCGGAGTGCGGGTCGACACCGCCATGTACGCTGAGGCGGTCGTGCCGCCCTACTATGACTCGCTGATCGCCAAGCTGATCGTGCGCGGCAAAGATCGCGCCGAGGCCGTGGCACGAATGTCGCGCGCGCTGGATATGTTCATTGTCGAGGGTATCCACACTTCGATTCCGCTGCACCGGCGGATTATGAAGGACCCGGAGTTCATTGCGGGGCGCATCGACACGAAGTTCATGGAAAGATTTCTGGCGGAGGCGAGCGCGAGCCAGCGACCGCCTGCCCCACCGCCGGCGGCTCCGGAGGTGCGGGCTGAAACGGCAAACGCCCTGGCTTCGGGTGAGCCAGCGGCCGCGGCGCACAGGAAGCGTCGGGCCGGAAAACGCGTCGAGGAGCACAGTTAGACCGGATGCGCGGAAGGTATATACCGAAAAGAAGCCGGGCATTCAGCCCGGCGGTGATAGTTCCGGATACACCAGCATGGGAACTACTCTAGAGATGTGGCCGCCCCTGTACGCGATTCTCGACATCGACTGCTTACTGGAGCGATTGCAGAGCAAGCGAATCCCCGAGCCGGAGGTGATCAAATCCTCCGCCGAGAGTGAGCTGCTCTCAGCCGTTCTTGGTTTTGCCCGGCAGTTGCACGACGGCGGCGTTCGCTGGCTGCAATACAGGGCTAAACGACTGCCGGCGCGATCCGCATTGGCCCACGCCCGCGCTCTGCGGCAGACATTCCCCGGACTCAAGCTCATCATGAACGACCGCGCCGATCTCTGCCTGGCAGCGGACTTCGACGGAGTCCACGTTGGACAAGATGACCTTTGGCCGGAGGCGGTTCGCGGCCTGGTTGGGAGCCGAATCGTTGGCGTCTCGACACACAACCCCGAGCAGGTCGCCGAAGCCGCCGCGAGCAAGGCGGATTACGTTGCCGTCGGCCCCGTATTCGCCACCGGCAGCAAGCTGAACCCTGACCCGGTGGTGGGTTTAGAGGGAGTGCGGCGGGCACGGCAACTCACCGCAAAGCCCCTGGTCGCAATCGGCGGCATCACGCTTGCAAACTGCCGTGAGGTGCTCGAAGCAGGAGCGGACTCCGTGGCGATCATCTCGGCGCTGATGGATCGCCCGCGAGAATCCGCCGAGCGCTTTCTGCGCATCTTGTCTTGAGGCGCTAACACAGTTCCCTTATTGGAAACTGCCCCACTCAAGCCAAGAGAAGGCTTGAATGGGCCACCAGCGGCATACGCTATGACAGCCGAAGAACTACCCCACGTTAGCCAACAACGGGCGAACGTGGGGCACCAGAAACTTGGGAATTTGGACACAACAACACCAGACCGCTTAGAGCAGGCAATTGAGATTCAGCGTCCCAAATCCTTAGCCGTCTTTCCTCCTATGCCCCACTGGGTTTTCGGAATCTCTTGAATGATGACGCGAACATTTTCTCGTGGAGCGGATACGGCCTCCATGATGGCCTGGGTCACCTTTTCGATGACGGCCTTTTTCTGCTCATCCGTCCGTCCCTGTAGCATAAAAATGTGGGCTAATGGCATTGCTTCCCTCCCAGTTAAGAGTTATCACGCGAATTCTCCGGACACTCGTCTCACACGAACTTGATTGAAACACTCCCCATGCCTTGCACCTTGCAAACCACGTTATCGCCCGCTTTGACGGCAACCGCCTCGGTGACACCGCCGGAAAGGATCACGCACCCTGCCGGAAGTTCGAGGCCGCGCTTGGCGAGGTGGTTTGCCAGCATGGCAACCGCCATCGCCGGATGTTCCACCACGGCAGCTCCCACGCCGGAAGCGACGACCGTGCCATTCTTTTCCATCACCACGCCCACGGCAGGCAGGTCGACGCGGTCAACCGGCGTGCCCCGGCCAGCGACCACGAAACGCGAAGACGAACAGTTGTCGGCAAGCACGCTTTTCAAGTCAAACTTGAAATCCCGATAGCGCGAATCGATGACTTCGAGCGCGGGTGCAACGTAGTCGGTCGCCGCCAGCACGGCGCGGATGTCGCAGTCCGGACCCTTGAGCGGCGTCTTGAGCACGAATGCGATCTCCGGCTCGATTTTGGGATGAATCAGTTCGGCAAACTTCGCCTGCCCGCCATCCGGCACCGCAAAGGAAGCGGAGAGAAAGCCGAAGACCGGCGTGTCGACTCCCATCTGCTTCATCTTGGCATGAGAGGTCAGGCCGGCTTTGAAGCCCACGGTCCTGATTCCACGCGCCTCTTTACGCAGCCGAATCTGGTCCTGGATGGCGTAAGCGTCTTCCCAATCCATGTTGGGATGAGCGTCGGTGATTTTTACGACATCGCGCGCTTCGAGCTCCGCGCTCTCCAAATGCTGGGCAAGCTCGCGGATGACTTGCGTAGTCAAGTTCAAGCAGCACCTCCTGAGTGGACTCAAGTATACTTCTTGAACACGAAGCAACCTCACATTGGCTCCGCCCGCGGCTCCGCGAATGTAGGCCACCAGGCGGCGCATGTCGGGGACTTCGGCTCGAAGGAGCTTATTGGTATGACTGCGTTACAGAAACGCTTGGTTTTAAGAGGTCTATTCCCGGCAACGATCACTCCCCTTCGCGAGGATTTCAGCGTCGATTTCGACGCTCTTCGCCGCCATTTGCGCGAGTCGGCTGACGTCGACGGAGTCAGCGGCATAGTGGTGAACGCCGGGCTCGGCGAGATTATGCAGCTCAGCGACCAGGAGAAGCAGGAGATCATCGCGCTGGCCCGGCAGGTGGTGCGTCCCGGCCAACTGGTGATCGCCGGTATTGAAGGGCGGGGGGCGGCGCAGGCGGTGAGAGACGGCCGCATAGCTAAAGAGGCTGGGGCCGATGCGTTTCTGGTGCTGCCGCCGTTCGACGTGAGACCGTACCGCAGGCTGGCGCGTCACGTCGACTCCGTCTACAGATTTTTCGCGACTCTCGACCGCGAGCTCGATCACCCGATGATCATCTTCCAGTATCCCGATTTCTCGGGCTGCGCGTACTCGGTCGAGGCACTGGTTGCGGTCTCGTCTTTGCGCAACGTGGTCGCGGTGAAGGCTGCTTGCGGCACGGTGACCCGTTATGTCCAGCTCTGGGAACCTTTGCACGACAAGGTTTCCGTGCTGGCGGCGCTCGACTCGCCTCCGCTGCTTGGCATTCTGCTGCACGGAACGCATGGCGCTCTGATCGGCATCAGCGTCATCGGCACCAAGCGCTGGTCCGAGCTGGTGCAGGCGGCCATGAACAACGATGCCGCGGCCGCCAGCCGAATCCACCGGGAGTTTTGCATTCCGCTGATGGACGGCGTTTTCGAGAACCAGGAGCCGAGCAGCCCGACGAGCGAAGTCGCCTCGGTCAAGGAAGCGCTGGTTCAACTTGGGCAAATCCCATCCTCCCGCGTCAGACCGCCGGCGGTCGGAGTCACGGCCGAGCACAGAGCCCACGTAGCGCGGGCTTTGCTGGCCTCGGGGCTGATCAAAGAAGCGAAAGCGACGAACGTTACCGCGGGGGCGAGCCGCCAATGAACTCGACCGCTGCGCCAGTATCCGCCGAGGGACGGCCATACGGCGACGCCGAAGCCGACGCCACGTATAGCAAGGTTTTCTGGCGGATCATTCCGTTCTTGATCCTCTGCTACCTGTTCAATTTTCTCGACCGGATCAACGTGGCGTTCGCGAAGCTGCAATTCAGCCGCGATCTTCACTTCAGCGAGGCCGTCTACGGACTGGGCAGCGGGATCTTCTACATCGGCTACAGCCTCTTCGAGGTGCCCAGCAACATCATGCTGGACAAGATCGGCATCCGCAAAACGCTGGTGCGGATCATGGTTTTGTGGGGACTCTTTTCCGCCGTTACCGCCTTTATGCGGACGCCTCAGCATTACTACATAATCCGGACACTGCTGGGCGCAGCCGAAGCCGGATTCTTTCCCGGCATCCTGTTTTACGTAACGCAATGGGTTCCGGCCAGCCGGCGGGCGCGCATTACGGCACTTTTCTTCATGTCCGTCCCGTTCTCGGGAATCATCGGCGGACCGCTGTCCGGCTGGGTGATGCACAGTCTCTCGGGATTCCACGGCTTGCAAGGCTGGCAATGGCTGTTCCTGATGGAAGGACTGCCGGCGTGCGTGTTGGGAGTGATCGCTTTCTTTTACCTGAGCGATGGACCAAGAGACGCACCATGGCTAACGGCGGGTGAACGGGCCATCATCCTTTACGACCTGGAAAAGGAGGCAACGGTCGAGCGCGGCCATTCGCATCGTGCGATTGGCAGCGCCCTGCGCACGCCGGGGTTTTACGTGCTGGCGTTTTTGTCTTTCGCGGTCTTCACCGGAATTGGCGGCGTAACGTTCTGGTTGCCGACGATCATCAGGAATTCCGGGGTCAAAGGCATCTTGAGCGTGGGGCTGCTCTCCGCCCTGCCTTACATGGCGGGCGCAGCGATGCAGATCATAGTGGCCCGGCACTCCGATCGAATGCTGGAACGCCGCTGGCATTTTGCCGTTCCGGCGATGGTCGCAAGCCTGGGATGGTTCCTGATGCCGCTGGCCGCGCACAGTCCGGTGTTCTCGGTTCTGATGCTTACGCTCGCCGCGCTGGGGATTCTTGGCGCGGCGCCGACATTCTGGTCGATGCCGGGAGCGTTCATGACCGGCCCGGCACGCGCGGCGGGTATTGCCTTGATCTCCAGCATCGGCGCGGCGGCGAGTTTCGCCAGTCCGAGCATCGTGGGCTGGCTTTCCACGCGCACGGGATCGCTCGCTGCCGGACAGTACTACCTCGGCACGGTCGTCCTACTCAGCGCGCTGCTGGTGCTGATCGGCTTCCGTGAGCACGCACGGGTGAAGACCGCATAGGCGGCGGCTTGACGGCACTGTACGCGCGTCAGGTGCTTAGTTTTGCGGCCGGAGTCGATGGACGGGTCTGCGACGAATAGCGCTGGCGCGAATGTTGCTGTCTCATGCTTTCTTCTGAAACTTCTTCTTCTCCAGTTCACCCGCAGGACAGCCTGGGGCGTGGATGAACTTGGACATTACGCTCCCCTCTTTTTTGCAGAAATCGCACTCCATGCGATAACTCTGACCGCCGTCATCCGTGGGTAGCATGGTATATGGATTCTCCAGATAGAAGCGTCTCAGCTTGCGGCGCTGACGCCACTCAGCAATCCATTTGAACACTTGGTTCCTCTTCATTGAAAGGCTCGTTGGCTTGGCACGAGCCCATGTTACTCCGCCTACGGCTTCGCGAATGTGGGCCGCCAGCCCCCAGCATCCTTCCGGAACAGGATAGGACGGGACGCGCGTCGCAGGATTTCAAGCACATCATTTCTTTGATGGAGAGTCGGCGGGAGGTATCGCGGCAAGCGCCTCAATCCAGAAATCTCTTTCCGCATTGAAGCCGGCGACAGCCGATTTAAGCGGAACGTCTTGCAGTGACTTTGACCCCCAGCGTCCCGACTTTAGTACTGCCGCCTGTTTAAGCACTCCGGCGCGAGCCAGATAAAACACCGGGGTACCTCCCGCTTCCGTTATGAGCACAGCAGCATTCGTGTCCTCGAGGAGGTAAATGGTTCGCTGGCCGCTGCTGTCCTCTACAACAGAAGCCCAGAGCGGCTCCAGATTGACGCTGGCGTTTCGTATACCTAGACCACTCGTGATGTAGTCAGCGACATGTGCGTGGCGGCCTCGCTTCTTCACTACCTGAAGAGCCTTGGAAAATTGCTTGGCGGGATCTGATGAATTCGGCGCTCTGACGTAAGGAATAACGGGCAAATCCGCTATGGAGGATGGGGGCTGTCCTTCCGCCGGAGCGGTGTTGGACGACTGCGCGCTCATGGTTTCACCAGAGATAGATGTCAAAGCAAAGAGCAAAACAAACAGACACATGGACGTCAGTCGCGTCCGCACAAGCCATGCCATCGGACTACCTCGATTCTCCTGCGAAGGATGGCGCGATTGTAGCTTTTCTGCTGACGATAGAGCAAGTAAGCGCCGTCACGGGAAATCAGCCCCTGCTTTGCGCAGAAAAAGCCCCACCCTAGCAAAAGAGGCTAGAATGGGGCACCCGGAACATCCAACCTAGCCACCCGACCCGCCTACGCGCTCGGGAAGCCGTACAACTTGGCGGGGTTATCGACGAGGATGCGTTTGCGCATCTCCTCGGGCGCCCAATACGCCAGCAGATCGAGCTGCGTGGCATCCACCGGCGGCGCGCCTTTGTAACTCGGGTGCGGCCAGTTGCTGCCCCAGACCACGCGGCTGGGACCGGCTTCAATCAGCGCCTTGGCGAACGGAGCGACATCGTCGTAGGGATAAGGCTTGGCCGACATGGCATACGCCGAGGACAGTTTGACCCAGGTATTCCCTTCCCGAACCAGCGCCAGCAGCGCCTGGAATCCGGGATACTGCACGCCCAACTCCGGCGCAACGCGGCCCATGTGATCGATAACCAGCGGCGTCGCCAGGCCGCGGAATCGCGGAGCCAATTCCGTCAGGTCGCGGCCTTCAACCTGTATCTGCATGTGCCAGCCAAAGGGCGCGACCACCTGCGCCACCTTGGCGAGATCTTCGAGCGTTGGCCCGCCCTTGAACGAGAGGTTCACGCGCGCGCCGCGAAAGCCGGCGTCGTGCAGGCGCTGGATTTCCGCCTTGGGCGCGCTCGCCACCAGTCCCGCCACGCCGCGCCAGTTGCCGTGCGATTCGGCGATGGCGTCGTGAGTGCGGCTGTTGTCGGTGCCATAAAAGCTCGGCTGAATAATGACGGCGCGCTGCAATCCGAGCGCGCTCAGCAGCCTGCGGTACTGGTCGAGATGCGCTTCCACGGGGGTAAAGCTGCGTCCGGCGACAAACGGGTATTTCGCTCCCGGCCCAATGATGTGGGCATGGCAATCGCACGCCTTGGGCGGAGCGACCACCAGCTTCGGCTTGCCCGGATCAGGGTTGGGGCCGGCGTTGAGGGTTGGCGGTTGCTTCTCTTCGCCATGGGCATTGGCCGCGAGCAGGCTGGACGCGGTTACGATGGCGGCGCTTTTCAGAAAACTGCGGCGGTCTGAGTCGGTTCTCATCTCTTGAATTTCACCTCAGCGGCTGAAGCCGCAGAAATCCTGCTTGTGCAACGAGGTCCTGGAGCTGTAATCCCTTGCTTAATCCCTTGCTTCCCGCGCAAATCATTCCGCCCTGGCAAAGAAGGCTAGGATGGGGCACCCGTCAGGCGAATGTGGACTACCAGCCCGGTTATGCAACCGTCTACACCAGTCCAAGCCAGCGCCAATAGGTCAGGTAGAACAACAACCAAATGAACAAGGCGACGATGGTGAATGGCAGCGCGATTCGTATGTACTCTTTCGCTTCGTATGTGTCTGTCGCGTAAGGAATCATGGTTTGCGGTGAGTTCACCGGTAAGACACAAGTGAACAGGATGATGTATGAGGCCACGATTGTCATGCCGACGATGTGCGGATTGGAGGTCTTGGCGCTGAGCAGAAAACCCAGGATGGTCGGAATCAAGGCCGAAACCGCCGCCGCGCTGCTGGCGAAGGCCAGGCGGACGAAGAATATGGCGATCGCAACGACAATCATGATCATCAGCGGCCGCATCGCGGTTACGCCCATGGCGCCCAAAGACCGGTTGGCAGCCCAGGTGGCCGCGCCCGTCTTGAACAGCAGCTCGCCCATGGAAATGCAAGCCCCGAACAACGCAATGGTTCCCAGGTCGACTTTTTTGGCGACGCTCTTCCAATCCGTGACACCGACGACGGGAGACAACAAGACCAGCACACTCAGAACGGAAACGCTGTTGGCGTCGATTTTATGCAGCGGCTCGGTCGCCCAGGCAAGAATCGTGGCTAGCAGAATGTAGAGGAGCTTCTTTTCCCGGGCGCTCGCCGGTCCCAGCGATTGCAACTGCTGCTGCACAAGCTCCTTGCCGCCGGGAACTTCATCGAATTCGACTTTCGCCATGCGGCTGACGAAGAAGTAGACGAGAATGGTCAGCACGATCCCCAGTGGTTCGGCGTAGATCAGCCACTGCAGCCAGGTTATCGTTTGACCGGTTACTTTCTCCACAAACGATACCGTCAGCGGATTCTGGGCCGCCGCGCTCAAAATTCCGACTCCGGAAATGGAGGAAGAAAGGGCGATCGACAGCATCAACGCCTTGGCAAACTGACTCTTGCGGCTGAGCTTCAGCGCATCGACCAAGCCCAGCGCGATCGGGCACAAGCAAGCGGAGCGGGCGGTGATGGAAGGAATCAGGAAGGCAAAGACCGACATCACCACGATCATCCCGGCCATCAGGTTTTTGCTCTTGGTGCCGACAATTTTCAAAATGGTGAGCGCTACGCGCTTCTCCAGGCCGATCTCCAGCATGATGGCGGCGATAAACAATCCCGTCACCACCAAGACCCAGCCGCCGTTGGTCAACCCGGTCAGGGCCGTCGACAAAGCCTTGCCGGTGCCGAGGCGAGCGGCGCCCGCGCCCGCCGGCGCGAAGCCGAGCCCTACGGTAAGAAAGCTGAAAATGGCAACCGCGCTCATCGGATAAGAGATCGCTTCAGAAACCCAAACGATGAGCGCGAACGCCAGGACTCCCAATACGCGTTGGCCGGCCACCGATAAACCGGTAAACGGGCTGGAGAAAAAAATAAACAACATGCAGAGGATGGCGGCGACCAGCCAGATCAGTTTGCGAGAACCCTGCGCAACGCCGGGTGCATTGGGCGCCGGGCCGCCGGAGTATGAGCGGGGCGGCGAAGTAGAAACGGGTGAGCTCATTGCTAAGTCCTAAATGGTATGCCCCAAGCAAATATCACGACGCAGGCGGCCCAGCAAGGAAAAAGATCGCGTCCAGGCGCGCGTCAGACGGCGCTTGCGCTTGCATTTCCGCGCTGCAAGTTGGATTGGCGGCCCGCAACCATGAGCGGCGATTGATAATATTGGATGTCGAATGGCAATCCGCTAGTAAACTTGATTTGTATCAGCGAAATTCTTTTTCACGAACTCTGGAGACGCATTCATGGACATGCTGATTCTGCCGGGTGATGGCATCGGTCCGGAAACGACCGTGGCCACGATGAAGGTATTGAACACGGTCAACGACAAGTACTCGCTGGATCTGAAATTTCACAGCGAAGACATCGGGCTGGTTACTCTAAAGAAGATCGGAACCACGTTTCCGCCGCATATTTTGGGTCTGGCGCGGAAAGCCCATGGCGTGCTGCTGGGGCCAGTGTCGCACAACGAATATCCGCCGCGAGACAAGGGCGGGCTCAATCCCTCGGGCGAGATGCGCATTGGGCTGGACCTCTACGCGAACATTCGCCCGAGCCGTTCGCGTTTCGGCATGTCTTTCGCGGGCAAAGAGATGGACCTGATCATTGTGCGCGAAAACACCGAAGGCTTCTACGCGGACCGCAACATGTTCTTCGGCAATGGCGAGTTCATGCCGACCGAAGATACCGCGCTGGCGATTCGCAAAATCACCGTTAAAGGTTGCCGCCGCATCGCCAAAGCCGCGTTTGAGATCGCCGCCAAGCGGCGCAAAAAGGTCACGGCCGTTCACAAGGCGAACGTCATGCGGGTTTCCGACGGCCTGTTCCTGCGCGAGGTCCGCAAAGTCGCAGCGGATTACCCGCAGGTGAAACTTGATGAGTTGATCGTCGACGCCACGGCCGCGCTGCTGGTGCGCGACCCGGCGCGCTTCGACGTGATCGTCACCACCAACATGTTCGGCGACATTCTTTCCGATGAAGCCTCCGAGATCTCCGGCAGTCTTGGACTGGGCGGCAGCCTCAATGCGGGCGACGGAGTCGCCATGGGACAGCCGCAGCACGGGTCTGCTCCGGATATCGCGGGCAAGGGCATCGCGAACCCGGTTTCGCTGATGCTTTCAGCCAGCATGCTGCTCGACTGGATGGCCACGGAGCACAAGAAGCCCGCGCTGGCCGATGCCGGGAAGTGCATCGCCGATGCGATTGAACTCGCGCTCTCAAACCCGGCGACGCGCACGCGCGACGTCGGCGGCACGCTCGGCACCGAGGCGTTCACCGATATCGTGCTGCGCACCGTCCGCGGTTGAAGCGCGGACGAGCGCTCAATGCCAACACGCCAACCGGGGGCTTGATTTCCCGTGGCGAAACGCCGGCGGCGAGTTGAGCAACTACTCCACGTCTGCCCTCAGTCACCCCAGCGAGCCGAGCCTCGTCGGGGACCCCGAACGCCAGGAGCTTATTGCTAGAGGCGGCACAGCCAGCCAGGCTGCACGGATTGTCTCAAAAGAGCTCTTGGCGGGCGGGACGTGGGGCACCCGCAGAGGCTCCGGAAGCGGGTTTGCGGCAAATGCTGCTTGCCGGAAATCCGGGCAGGCTCTTCGGTTTCGATAGCTGAACAGGAATTCCGGGTCTCGGCCTGCCTGTCGTCGAGCCGGTCAGCCATAATGGTTGCCGGTCACAGGTGGCTGTGCTCGTGTCAAAGATCACAAATACCTGTGACGTAGATTACAGCCAAATGTTTGCTGGCGGACGCAAAGTAACTGCCAGTTAGTTGTCATTGTGTGGGGAAAGGGAAGTCTCTACCTCGAGATCGAAACTGCTCTGGCGCATATATCCCTTGGGTGCGTTGGGGCGCAAAGAGAAATGAGCAGTGTGGGACTGCTTGGGGTCGGAGCACCTTTTTCGCCAATTTATTTCGCTCGCGCCCCGGCATCGGGGTAGGCAAAACTCCAGGAGCATTTATGCCCGATAACACTCTGACTGTAGTCGACAATCGGACCGGCAAGTCGTATACGATCCCGGTTACCAACGAGACGGTTCGCGCCATGGATTTCCGCCAGATGAGAGTCAACCCCGACGACTTCGGGCTAATGACCTACGATCCGGCATTCACCAATACCGCATGTTGCGAGAGCAAGGTCACGCTGATCGACGGTGACAAAGGTATCCTGCGCTATCGCGGATACGACATCGAAGAGCTGGCGGAGAATTGCACCTACCTGCAGGTTGCCTACCTGCTGATTAACGGGGAACTCCCCACTCCGCAGGAGGAAGGCCTCTGGCTGGACGCGCTCCACTACCGCATGTCGATCTTCGAAAATATCAAGAAGTTCATGGAAGGATTCCGCTACGATGCGCACCCCATGGGCATGCTGGTGAGCACGGTGGCCGCCCTCTCGACGTTTTATCCCGATTCCAAGAATGTGCGGGATGCCGAGACGCGGAAGAGTTGCATCTATCGCCTGATCGGGAAGATGCCGATCATTGCCGCCTATGCATTCCGTCACCGCAAGGGCCTGCCATACCTCTATCCGGAACCTGACCTCAGTTATACCGAGAACTTCATGAACATGTTGTGGAAACAAAGCCACATGAAGTACTTGACCGATCCGGTTCTGGCCCGCGCGCTGGACGTTCTGTTCATTCTGCACGCCGACCACGAGCAAAACTGCTCGGCTAATGCCATGCGCGCAGTCGGCAGCTCGGAAGCCGATCCGTTCCTGGCGACCGCGGCGGCTGCTTCCGCCCTGGCCGGACCATTGCACGGCGGCGCCAATGAAGCCGTGCTGCGCATGATCGAGAAGATCGGCACCAAAGATAAGGTCCCCGAATACATCAAGGGCGTGAAGGAAGGCAAATACAAGCTGATGGGATTTGGCCATCGCGTCTACAAGAATTACGACCCGCGCGCGCGTATCATCAAGAGGGTGGCGGAAGAGGTGTTCGAGGTCACGGGACGCAATCCCAAGATCGACATCGCGATGGAGTTGGAGCGGATTGCGCTCGAAGATGAATACTTCATTAAGCGCAAGCTGTATCCGAACGTGGATTTCTACTCCGGCATCATCTACGAGGCCATGGGGTTCGACTCGGAAATGTTCACCGTGCTATTCGCCATCCCGCGGACCGCGGGCTGGCTGGCGCAGTGGCAGGAGATGATTACCGACGATGAGCAGAAGATCGCTCGCCCGCGCCAGATCTTCACCGGTATCGAAAAGCGTACCCTGGTAAAGAAGAATACCGCCCACGCTGACTAGAGCGGTTTCGAAATTCGCGAGGCTGGCATAGTCTTGTGCTTGTCTTAACTGGATAGCAGTTTGCCGAGAGCAGTTCACCGCTCTCGGCTTTGCTTTTTGCCCGATGATTTCGTTGCGCCGGTGGCGTGGGGCGGAGCGAATGACTGCGTTTGGTGAAGAGCAGTTCCGGGGTGTATCATTCGTTGCCCGTGCTGGTTACGGCAAAACTAGGGATGCTATGTCCTTTTTCGTTTCGTTCCAGGTCGCCGCTCCCTGATGGTCGCGTCGACTGGAGTGCTCTGGCTCCGGGATACATCGTCCCTGGTTTTGCTAGAGCCGCGCGGTTGCAGCCTGTCCTTTTTCCGGCAAGGGTTCCCTTTTTTCATCGCGTAGCAAGGGTCTTTCAAATCACAAGACACAGGAGGAAGTTTCCATGTCAAAACGGTGGTTGAAGTCTCTGCTTGTCGTGGTGCTGGCGCTGTGCGCGCAAGGCGCAATGGCGCAAATGCCTAATCCTTATGGCGCGAATGTTACGGTTGATAAAGCCAAGATAATGGCGGCGGCGGCGCTGGCCGAAGCGCGCAAGCATGACTGGAGGATGGCGGTTGCCATTGTCGACACCGGCGGCTACCTGGTCTATTACGAAAAAATGGAGAACACGCAGCTAGGCAGCGCCACCGTGGCCATTGAAAAAGCGCGCTCGGCCGTGTTGTTCAAGCGCCCAACCAAGGTCTTCCAAGATGGGTTGGCGGGCGGCGGTGCTGGTTTGCGGCTGCTGCGTCTGGAGGGTGCGGTGCCGATCGACGGCGGTTTGCCGCTGCTTGTGGATGGCAAGATCGTGGGCGCCATCGGTCTCTCCGGAGCCAACAGCGACGAGGACGCCCTGTGCGCGAAAGTGGGCGCGGATACTCTGAAATAGCGGTCAACCTTCTCCAGACACCGCTTGCGCATCGTTACTGAGCCTCGTGGCGGCGCGACGTGCGGTTGCTTCGCTCAACTGTGCATTCCGGGCGGCAAAGGTTGAAGTACGTCTTGCGGAAGTTGACTTGCACACTACACAGCCAATGGGAATCACGCTGCTGACCGGCTTGCGGACGGCAGCGCTCCCAGCGGTCTCAAGGCCGGCGGTAGTCTCCTTTCAGTTCAACACCTGACAGCGTTTTCTCTTAGAGGCGTTTATGCACAACGCGGCAAAATTTGATCGCGCTTTTCTGCTTGACTCCACATGCTCAGGTGGTTAGAATCGCCCGAAATTAACAGTGTAGCTGAATGGCCTCAAATTTTAGTATTTGACTTGAACCGTTGTCGAGGAGTAAGGATGCGACATTTTTTGAAGCCCACTTTCCGTTGGGCGGTTCTGATCGGCGTTCTCCTGTTAGCGGCAGCTACGATGATGGCTGCCAAGCGGGACTCAGACGCCAAGAAGGCCGGCCCCGCAGACCAGAAAACCGCTCAGGCCGATCCGTCGCAGTACGTCGGGTCGGACACCTGCAAAGGTTGTCATGACGAAGCAGGCAAGAGCATTGAAGCCGGCCCCCATTTCAGGATAGGTACATCCAAAAAGATTCGGGGCGAGGAAGTCCACGGCTGCGAGTCGTGCCATGGAGCAGGCGCTGCGCACGTTGAGGGAGGCGGCGACAAATCCAAGATATTCAACTTCAAAGGGGTAAAGCCGGAAGAAATCACGAAGCGCTGCATGACTTGCCACGAGTCGAGTCCTGAGCAGCGCGATTTCATGCGCTCAACGCACAACGAGAACGGCGTTACCTGCACCACCTGTCACTCCGTGCATCATTCAACTCGGGAGTATCAGCTTGTCAAGGCGCAGACGCCGTTGTGCTTCTCCTGCCACGCGGAACAGAAGGCCGACTTCCAGAAGCCGTTCAGGCACCGCGTGGATGAGGGGTTGATCCAGTGCGGCGATTGCCACAACGCTCACGGCACGACGGTCGGGCGCCAACTGCGGGCCACGGCCGACCAGAACTTTGTCTGCTTCAAGTGCCACACCGACAAGCGCGGACCGTTCTTTTACGAGCATGAGCCGGTCAAGGTTGAAGGCTGCTCCTACTGTCACACTCCGCACGGCTCGACCAACCCACGGCTGCTGAACGTCGCGCGCATCAACTCGCTGTGCCTGCAGTGCCACACCAACATGGGCGGGCGAAATGCCGCCGGGAGCACAAACCCGGGGACGGGGTCGATCCACCAGCAGAATAGGTACAACCAGAGTTGCATTATCTGCCACTCCAACATTCACGGCTCAAACACCAGCAGCTTGTTGTTTCAACCCTAAGGAAAGGAGAGGAAAAAGATGGCAAATACAAATCAAAATTCGCCGCGGCCTCTCCTCCCGGGAAGAGAGTCGCTGGATGGGAGTCGTCGTATGAACAGGAAAGCGCTCGTTTTTCTTGCTGTCCTTGCGCTCGTGCTTCCGTCACTGGCGGCGGCGCAGGACGATGACACTGAAACCAAGGGGAGTGTGTGGGGCAGATACCAGGTGCGCCAGTCGATCGAACTCGGCGGCCGGATCACCGAAAGCAGTGGCAACCAGCAGATGTACGACACGCTGGTCAACCTGCAGAGCGGTCCCCGACTGCTCGGGCAGGAGCTGTCGATGCGGTCAATGGACCGCAGCGGCGGACTGTTCGACAATCTGTACCTAAGCAGCTTCGGGCTCGGTGGCGATCCCAACGACGTGGTCCGCCTGCGCATCGAGAAGAACAAGTTGTACAACTTCGTCGGCCTCTACCGGCGTGACCAGAACTTCTTCGACTACAACCTGTTTGCGAACCCGCTCAACTCGATTTACCCGGCTTCGCCTCTGACCGCGAATCCCGGTTACGTCAACAGCCCACACATGCAAGAGACCACGCGCAACATGGGCGACTTCAACCTCACCCTGTTCCCTCAGTCCGCGATCCGGTTCCGGTTGGGCTATTCACGCAACGACGACCAGGGAAACCTCTTCTCCACCCTAGAGAGCCCCGCAGGCTTTGGGACAGTCAACGATTTCCGCATGCGCTCGGATCGCTACGCGTTCGGCGTGGACGTGCGGCCGTTCAAGCGGACCACCATCAGCTTCGACCAGTTCTTCACGCATAACAAGGTCGACAACAGCGACTCGCTCAGCGGGAACGCCTTCCCCGTTGCGGGAAATTCCGCGCTTGGTCTGGTCAACCTCGGGTATCCCTACGCTGCTGCCCCTTACAACTTGCCGGCTACCACTTGCTTCGTAACGAACGGCTCAATTGGAAGCACCTCATGTACTGGCACCTACTCGTGGGGATTTTCCGACAACATTCGTACGGACATACCAACCTCGCAGTTGTCGCTGCAGTCGAACTACTTCCGCAAGCTCGACATCACGGCCAGCGGCAGTTACAGCGACGCCAACATGAGTGCGTCCAACATCAGCCTTCCGCAAAGGGGGGGTGCCGGCACCGCCAGTTGGCTTTCTGGCACTGCGAACGCCGAAAGGATAACGGGCAACGCCGATCTGGGGCTGACTTACCACATCAGCAAGGCTTGGAAGGTCTCCAACCAGTTCCGCTGGTTGAACTGGCATGACCCGGCCTCGCTGAGTACGACGACGGACAGTTGTCTCTCGACCGCCGCCAGCAGCAACTTGACGACCCCCTTCGCCCTTGGCAAAACCAACCAGGCCTGCCTGATTCCGTCGAGCATTTTGTCAACGCTCGCCGGCCCGGCAGGGACACTCGCCAACCCCGCCGCGGCCGGAACCATTCAGACCGGCGCCTCCTCGCTCACGTTCTTGGGCGAGCGCACCTACTCCAACACCACCAAGCTCGGCTGGGATCCGACTCGCAAGTTCAACGCCTATATCGGCTATCGCTATGAGCGTCTTGAGTTGGATAACAAGGGGACGCCGGACGTATCGGCACTTATTGGCAAGCCAGCCGTCACCCTTCCCAACGTTACAATCAGCGCCACCGGCGTCGTCACCAACGGAACAACACAACAAGCTGCCGTTGCGATGAGTCCACTGGTCGCCAAGGTCAACGAGCATACCGCGTTAGGAGGGGTAGTTTTCCGTCCGATCAGCGCGTGGCGCATCAACGCCGACGTCGAGCTGCTGTCCGCGGACCTATGCACCGGATGTGGGCTCCCTCTTGGCAATTCGAGCTTCAACACTCTCGCTTTCACCAACATCAGCCCGCGCCATGAGCAGCGTTATCGCGCGGGAACCACTTACAAGTTCCCGAAGTGGGTCACGCTGAACGCCAGCGTGCACATCATTGAATCGCGCAACGACTACGGTGCCGCCAATACCGGCAATGCTACGACAGCTGCGTTCCAGAGCGGCGACACCACAGCCTACGGCAACCAGAGCCACCTCCGGACGTATACTGTCGGCTTCAGTCTTGACCCAAGCCGCCGGTTGGGCATGGATGTGGGATGGACGTATCAGGACCAGAAGATCCTAGCCAATACGTGTATGGTCCTTAATCCTCTCCTGGTGGCCACGCCCGTCATACCGGCAGTGTCGCTCAGCTGCTACCAGCAGTCTGGCGACCTGCCCGTCCTGCTGAACTACGCCGAGGATACCAACACCGCTTACATCAACTTGCGATTCAAGCCGGTCAAGCGGGTCACGCTCAACGCAGGCTATGAGCTGACCAGCAGCAGCGGATACAACAACTGGCAGCGCATGGATGCCGGGAACCAACTATTCCAGGTCAGCACGTATACCACGGTTAACCCCGGCTCTGCCGTGTTTACCGGCACGGCGGGCTCCGGCACGGTTGGTGGTCTTGGGCTCGGCCCGAATCCTTTGGTTCCTGCCGGCTCGCTCGACACCAACTGGCACAAACTCTACGCCGGCCTAACCTATGATGTACGCAAGGGGCTGGCTCTGAAAGGCCTGTGGTCCTACTACGACTACAACGAGAAGGATGTGGAAAACGCTTTCTTCCTGCTGCCGCGTGATTTCCACACCAACACCGCCACGATCTCGTTGAAGTACTCGTTCTAGCAGGCAGTTAACACTTATGGGACGGGATGGCCTTCGGGTCATCCCGTTTTTTTTGCGCCGCACAACCGGCCTGGGCAGCAGAGATTCTCATGCGCTGTCATCCCAGCAAACGCTAGACCGGTTCCCTAGAAGGTATATACCTGGATTCGGTGAGTGAATTACCCTGGGGATGGCGAGTTCTCCTGCGACACGACAACGATGGCGCGAGCTTATTCCGATGATCTTCGGCGCA
>JBEKBO010000089.1:0-18841 GCA_050015355.1 Candidatus Korobacteraceae bacterium
CCACTTCCCATTGCCGATCGGTCAACTCCCAGCGGCCATGCATGCGGCAGAACGGAGCATTCCAGAGCACACCCAGAATGCCACGTCCGACCGACCGAAACGTTTATGAGACTGGTTCTAGAACGTTTTCAAGAATCGCTTGGCCTGCTCCAACTGGGGAAACAGCTTCTCTTCCGCATGAAACTCTGGCCCATGGACAGAGCGACGGCTGCCACGCAGCTTGACGGGATGCCTGAGATGAAGCATTTCGTGATAGACCAGATATTCGATTGCATAGCGCGGCACACGCGGGTGATCGAAGATGCGGCTGACCACGATGGCGTTGTGGGCTGGGTCGTAGTGGCCGAGGCTGTTGCGGGCGCGGGCGCTGCTCCACGACATCCGCGGGCGCGCCAGCAGGCCATGGAAAAAGCGCAGGTTGAGATCCTCGAAAATGGCGTCCAGATCGTAGGTGTGCCCCTGCGGTGAGGCGAAAACTTTGCGTCCGCGGATCTGCCGTACCAGGTGCGCCTTCTGCTGCAGGTCGTGACTGGAAACGTAGCGGCGGTAGCGCGTGGCGTGGCCCGTGTCGATGGGCTTGCGATATACCTTGGCCATGAGAATGTGAATGATGGCTCGCAGAACTGCTTCCGGCGCTCCCTCCAGGATATCGGAGATGCGCAGCTTGAGCGTTCCCTCGCGCAATCGAATGGTGTTATTGATGTTCGCGAACGGATAAAAGCGGACTTCGAAGGCGGGCATCTCCGCCCGCGGGCGAAGTTCGCGATAGGTCTCGCGCAAAATAGCTTCAAGCTGAGGAGTCAAGACAATTTCAATTTATCATGCGGCGGGCGCACGCCTTTGGCCGGGCGTCAATCGCCGTTCTTCACATTTTCCTTGACACCGCGTTCGATCAGACCCGCTTGGCGCACCAGAACACATCGGTTCGATACGGAAATTCGATTGTGTCTTTCCCCGTCGTTTGCGGATGCGTCGAGAGAAGTTCGCGCACCTGATCGAGAACCTGGTTCTTCTCCGCCGCGGGCATGGCCGCGATGAAGCTGGAGGACGCTACCCGGTCAATCACCATCTCACGGCCTCCCACCTGGATGTACCGGAAGTGCAGAACCTGGAGCGCAGTGAACAACTCAGTAAGCTCAAAAGCCGTTCGCCAGGCACCCGTTCTGTACCTGGGCGCGCCCTTCTCGTGAACATGAGTGAGCTCCTCGAGCTTGGCGACCCAGTCCACGGATTCGTCTCTGGCGTTCCAGATCAGGCCGAGTTTGCCGCCCGGCTGGAGCACGCGATGAATCTCCTGCAACGCGATCGGCCCATCGAACCAGTGGAACGCCTGTGCGGCTATCACCGCATTCGCCGCTTCCGGCGCGAGCGGAATATTTTCCGCGCTGCCCGCCAACAGCTCCAGCGAGGGCAGAAGCGCGGAAAACTTTTTTCGCATGCCTTCCACCGGTTCGACCGCGATCACTCTGGCCCCCACGGGTACCGACGCCGCGAGCAGCCTGGTGAACTTCCCCGTCCCAACGCCAAGCTCAACCACGGTCGAGGCCGGCCCGACGTTCAATTCCCGGAGCAAGTGCTCGACGGCATCCAGGGGGTATTCAGGGCGGCCGCGATCATAAATCTCGGGAGCGGCTTGGAAGCCCTTGGCGGCAATATCGTGAATTTTCGCTGTCATGTTCCAGCTTTATAACAGACGCTCGGCCAAGTGTGAAGCTGAGCTTCACAAGCCCGGCTTCGCGCGTGGAACTCCGAGCTGGTATTATCTGTTTTGCACTGTGCAGAGTAACCGCAAGCCGCTCCCCAATTCTGGTCGCGGGGACGTGGGGTTATCCGCGCAATGCGCAGATGCACCCTGAAGCAACTCACGCGTAGAGATTGCCAACGCACGCCACAACGACGGCAGTTTTCGCTGTGTGCGCGAGCTGCCAGAGAACTGTGACAATGTCTACGCCAAACCAACTTGACGATGTTCGACCGCAGGACAATGCAGGCGAGGCCCCTGTATTTGCGATCCTGTTCACAATCGGCTTATGCCACCTGTTGAACGACATCATCGGGGGGCTGGTGCCCGCCCTTTATCCGCTTTTCAAAAAATCCTATAGCCTTACTTTTTCGCAGATCGGGCTCATCACTCTCACCTATCAGATCGCATCTTCGCTTTTGCAGCCGCTGGTAGGTCTATACACCGATCGCCGACCCAGACCGTTTTCGCTGATGGCCGGAATGACTGTCACGCTCGGCGGCTTGATCTGGCTTTCCCGGGCCAGCAGCTTCCATGCCCTTGTGCTTTCCGCGACCGCGGTGGGCGCAGGATCGGCGGTCTTTCACCCTGAGGCTTCGCGCGTGGCAAGGCTGGCCTCGGGCGGACAACACGGATTGGCGCAATCTATTTTCCAAGTGGGTGGGAATTTCGGATTCTCGCTCGGGCCGCTCTTGGCGGCATTCATCGTGATAGGGCGGGGTCAGCGGAGCATTGCGTGGTTCTCACTGGACGCGCTGGTGGCCATGGTTCTGCTCTTCATCATCGGAACCTGGTACAAGCGGACGACATTGCACCGGATGAAAGTTCAGGTGGCAACAACGAATGTTAGCTCGCCGCTGCCCCCCAGAAAGGTCGCGTTCTCGCTTGCTATTCTGCTCACGCTGATTTTTTCCAAGTACATCTATATGTCGAGCATTACCAGTTATTACACGTTCTACCTGATCAGCAAGTTCCACCTGCCCGTGCAGAGCGCGCAGATTCGTCTGTTCACCTTCCTTGCCTCGACTGGCGCCGGGATATTGATCGGCGGGCCGCTCGGCGACCGCTTCGGCCGCAAATACGTCATCTGGGGTTCGATCATCGGGGTGCTCCCGTTCACCTTGCTTCTGCCTTATGCCAATCTGTTCTGGACCGGCATCCTTACCGTTTTGATCGGGTTGATCCTGTCTTCGGCGTTTTCGGCGATTCTGGTCTACGCGCAGGAGTTGATTCCAGGGAAGGTTGGGATGATCTCCGGGTTGTTTTTTGGCTTCGCCTTTGGCGTGGCAGGGGTGGCTGCCGCCATGCTGGGAAAAGTCGCCGATAAGACCAGCATTGATTTCGTGTATCGAATGTGTGCATTCATGCCGGCAATCGGCGTTCTCGCTTACTTCCTGCCAAATCTGGAGCCGGCCAAATTGCGCCGCAAGAATGCGATTTCAGAGCAGGTGTATCCCGAAGTTAACTAGCCTTCATGGGATATGCCTTTCGCGAAACGACTAGAGCGGTTCCGGGGAAGGTATACCCTGCGGATGACCCAAGCAAGGATGTCATGCTGAGGGACACCGGGGTCCCCGACGGACGCCGTCTTTGCGTCTGTTGGGGTGGTGGCGCGAAGCATCCCATGGAACTGTCCCACTCCGCGCCGTCTGGGCCTTTTCAATAGAATCCTTCAGCTGCACCTCAGCCCCGCGCTGTGCCGGGATGCTTCACTTCGTTCAGCATGACACCCAAGACGACCGAAGAGCCACCAGGCAGCAACTCGTGAACCTTGGTTTAAATCAGAAACACTGCTAATTAAGCAACGCAACTTCGCTCTTCCACCTCATCACCGCTCCGTTCTCTTCGAGCAGCGTCATCAGAAACCCGGTGCCGAGATCGGCTCCCGAAGTGGCGCCGATGGCGAACAGCTCCAGCGCCGCGACGCGAACGGCATCCGCTTCCTCGCCCAGTATGGCCACGATCAGTTTTTCAATTTTCTCGAAGAGCAGTCCTCGGCTGGCAAGATCGAGAAATGTGTTGGAGAAGATGTTGTTGCCGGTGGCGGCGCGAAATATCTTGTCGATTACCAGGCGCAGTTCCCGCTGGCGAAGCTGCTGAAGCAGATGCAAGCCTATGAGCACGCCGGCGATGAAATCGTCGCCACTGGGCGTAAGTCCCGCACCGCATCCCTTCAGCAGGGAGACGCCCTCAAGCAGGCTGCCCCCGAAAAGCTGCTCGCCGCCGCGCTGAATCCGGCTAATGAAAGCCCGCTCAACGGCGGAGGTGAAATTCCCGACTCTCTCGGGGGCAATGAGAAAGGCCAAGCTGTTCGCCGCCGATGTGTCCGCCAGCAACTGTCGAAACAACGCCAGGTTCAAAGGGAGACGAGCGGCACGGCAATCCTGAAGCGTGAAGTCCGAACGATAGCAATGGCTGCGATCGACGTTGAAGCGGCGTTCATCAATTTCTAAGAGATGTTCCTCGACTCGCAGGCAAGAGACGCGGGCCAGCGCCTGATGGAGGCCGGCACCCTCCAAGACGATGTTCAGCGGCCCAGCTCCGATTTCCCGGCTCACTAAGAAGACGAGGCCCCGGCCGTTCGAAAAATTGACCGCACGCTTGAAGCGGGAGTGCACCGTGTAGCTTCCCCGCTCGACTTGGTCGCCGACACTGAGCAGGTTCATTCGCGGGAAACACCAACCATGCTATCGAGGAAACGCTATCGGGAAACCAGCGAGCGCTCGGCGCGCCGGCGCCATCTAGAGCGCTTGGGGCCACAAGCATCGCTCGCGGCCCCTCGCGACGACTATTACTGAGGCAGCATGGCTACGATGCGGCACATGGAGGACTCCAACTCGATTCCGCGCAGCGGAAAGGCGCCTATCCAAGCCCGCTGGTTGCTGATCTCGTCGATCTGCCCGCCGATGTTCTCCGCATGCACCAATTTTTTGGGGAACAACTTGATGTGCATGATCTGGTAATAGGTCTCCGGCGGGAACATCTCGTCCCAAGACTTGCCATACTTTGCCTTCAGCTTCTTTTCGGCCTCAATAAACGGGCCTGGATGCCAGTCGCGGATGATGGTGTTCATCGGATGATCCGCGCTGCCGCAATCGAGGCCGATCCATTTCAGCTTCATATCCAACGCCCACTCGTGGAACTTCGGATCAGGACCCGGATGCTTCACGAAATAGCGCACTTCATCCGACTCCACCTGGTCCCAGGCGTAACGATGGTAGCCGGTGTTGATGATCAGGATGTCGCCCTGCTTGACCTCGACCTTGCTGGTGATCATCTCGGGCGAGTACAGATCGTAGTCACAGACTTCTTTCGAAATGTCGACGACAACGCCGGGGCCGACCCATTCCTCGATGGGCACCTGGCCGATGGCTCTGCCGTGGCCATAGAAGTGGATCTCGCCGTCCATGTGCGTGCCCACGTGATTGCTGGTTGTGATGATCTGACCATTGGCCCCTTGCCCCATGTGAGCGCCGGCAACCCGCTTGAAGTACTGAATGCCAAGCGGCATATAGGTGGGCCATGGCGGCGTGTGAATGCTGAGCCGCTGGGTGAGGTCATAAATTCGTACGTTGCTCATCGATTCAAGGAATTCTGCTTTAGTCATCTCCCGCCTCTCTCTTTTGCAAATACAAAATACCGCGAACACTCACTGTCGCAAGTTTTCCGCAAAGCCCTCAAAAGCCTTCTTGAAGGGCTCCACCGGCGCGTCGACCACGCCCGCGCCGATCTGTCCCACTCCCGGCTGTTTGTGCGCGACACCGGTATCGATGAACGGAAGTATATTCGTCTCGACAACCTTGACGACATCGATTCCGGTGGGCGTGCCGCGGAAATTCAGGTACGGGATGCGATAGGTGGAGTTTTCCGCGACAGTGATTTCATACATCTGCCGGGTGTAACCAAGCGCATCCTCGATGCCGCCGCCAACGAACTGCACAATAGCCGGAGCAGCAGCGATGGCGAATCCTCCCAGGCTGTTAGTTTCCGTAATGGCGCTGTCTCCGATATCAGGATTGGCATCGGCCTTGGAGTATCCCGGAAAGAACAGCGCGTCCGGCACGGCGGCGGGACCGGTAAACCATCTTCCGCCCGTGCCGGAAAGCTGAATTCCAAATTCCGTGCCGTTGCGCGACATGACGGTGACGACGCTGCTGTTCTTGATGCCGCGCGCCGCATCCAGCGTCGCTTTGGACGCCGGCATCGAGAGATTCAGGAAGAAGTGATCGTTGCGATTGATGAATTCCAGGACTTCGGCGGCAACAGCGGTGTCAGGACAGGTCTGCACGATGGCCGGCGCGACGGCGCGGTAGAACAATGATGTCGCCGCCCGATTGCGATTGTGAACCTCGTCGCCCATTTGCAAGGCTTGAGCAATCAGGTTTTTCAGATCGAGCTTTCCAATCTTGGCCAAAGCGTCTTTCAGGCATGGATAGAGCGCCGTTTCCATCCACCTGAGCCTCTGGATGACCGTCTCATCGAAGGCGCCGTAGCGCAAAACTTTGCCTAAGCCCTCGTTCATGGTGCAATAGGCAAGATTTCCATATTGCTCGTTCTTGATGATGAATACCGGCATCGACGAGGAAACGATTCCCGCCATCGGACCAACCGCATTGTGCTCGTGGCATGGCGCGAACTCGATCTGGCCGGAGACCGCGAGCCGCTCGGCTTGCTCGGGACTAGCGGCACGCTTTTCGTACAGCAAAGCGCCTACGACTGCACCGCGCATGGGACCGCACATCTTTTCCCACGTAATCGGCGGTCCGGCGTGGAGCAGCAGGTTGGGTTTCATGCCGGGAATGACGTCGAGTGCGCGCCCCATGCCGACGAGGTGCGGCATGCCGGCCTGGATGATTTCCACCGCCTTGGCATTCGCCTTTTCGATCTCCGGAAGCATGGAGCTGACTCGTTTCATCAGGGCGGCATCGACATTCACCGGCGGCCTCCAGTCAAGTTGGACGGCTGGCGCATGAGCATCATCCAGGGCCTGCTTGAACGCCGACAGCCCGACGTTAATCACCTTGAGTTCGCTGCTAAACAGTTTGTGCAAGGGAACCGCCCTCCAGATGTTGCAGGGTGTACATCGCCAGCTTGCAGGCGGCGGCGTTGCTGGGCATGACGATGGCGCCCGCCTCTTGCAACCGTTGGCCGGTCTTGTCCCGGCCTTGCGGATCCTGGTCGGTGCCGGTAATCGAACAAACCACCGTCACCGTCTTGCTCGCCTCGCGAATAACCTCGAAAAGTTCGCCGGCGGGATCAGGGTTCGAGCCGTAGCCGAGAATGACATCGAGAAGAATCACGGCAACTTCGGGGTCCGCCGCTTCGTGCAAAATTCGACCGTTGCGCAACGAGTAGTCGATCATCGGGTGGGGTCTGCCCACTGTAAACTCATCGTCGCCAAGATCGACAACAGTATTCTTCCGGCTTTCAAGAGAAACTTCGAGCCGGGCGGCGCGACCGACAGGGACGTTCGAGTAGACATCGGCGACGGTATTAGCGAACAGCGCCTGCGCCTCGGCGCAAAAGGTTCCGCCGCTGAAAAGCCCGCGCAGATACTTCTGACCTTTGCGCCGCTTGGCAGCTTCGCGGCCAGCCTGTTGCCGGATTTCGCTGTCTCTGGCGGCGAGTTGTTCGGGAACCAGGCGAGGATTCTGGCCGCGGGATACGGCTAACGCCATCAGCGCGGCTTCTTCCAGCGTCGAAGGGCCGCCCGGCTTCGCGGCGCCCACGAACAGATCGATCACCGGCTTTCCAGCCTCTCTGATGATGCCGCCGAGCCGCTCCAGCACCTCCGGATGAGGAGGTTTGGAAATCAGCAGAATCACGCGAGTGCTTTCGTCCTCGGCGAGCGCCTTCAGCGCCTCAATCAACATCAGGCCGCCGACTTCCCGCTCGACATCGCGGCTGCCGCTTCCAATTGCCTGCGAAATGCCGCCGCCGGCATTGGAGATGATGCAGCTCGCCTCCTGCATTCCCGTCCCCGAGGCCGCAACGATTCCGATTTCGCCGCGCCTGACCACGTTGGCAAACCCCAGAGGAACACCGTTGATGATCGCCGTGCCGCAATCGGGGCCCATCATCAACAGCCCTCTCTCGCGGGCCAGTTCTTTCAGCTCGATTTCGGTTTGCAGGGGAACGTTGTCGGAGAAAAGCATGACGTTGAGACCGCTTTCCAACGCACGCCTCGCCTGGCCGCCGGCAAAGCGGCCGGCAATGGAAATGAGCGCCAGGTTGGCCCCGGGAAGAACCTTGAGCGCACTCTCAAGGCTCGCCGGGCGCAACTCTTGGGTGCCGCTTTTGCCGCCCGATTCCTTGAAAATAGAGTCCACGGCGGCAAGGGCGGCGCGCGCGGCAGTCTCGGTTTCTGCTTTCACCGCGACCAGCAGGTCCGCATCCGAGGCGCCATCGAACTCGGCAAGCCATAGACCGGCGGAGTTCAAGATGGCCCGATTCGCATTCGTCCCCATCACCACTGCCGCATCGCCTATGCCGGCCATGGCAGCGATTTTTTTGCCGCACTGCATCAGCGTGATGGAATCGAAATAGGCGCTTTTTTTGACTTCTCCGGCAATCATCATCGAGACGTTAGCCTCCCGCAATTTCTCTCATAACCGCCTGCCAGCCCGAAGTGGGACCGGTGCGAGACCGGCTCACGTTTGCCGATTACCTACCTCAAGGGCAGGCGCAAGGCAGTATCCTACGCCGCCGGCGCCGGCCGCTGCGCAAGAAACTTTGTTATTCTTTGTCTCTCTTTCAAGAAGATATTGTATACATCTCCTAGGGTTTCACAACCGGATTTGCCGGGGTCCCCAACAAGCGCCGCAGTTGTGCTTGTTGGGGTGCAAGCGAGCGTTCGACTGACACAGGAGAGGCATCGTGGAGCCAATTGCTGGTGAGCGGCAGGATTTAATCGTCGGCGTCGAAGACAAGATGACGCTGAAAGAATATCTGATTTACGGACTGCAACAGGTACTGGTGGAAAGTTCGGCGTTGACCTTCCCTGTCGTCACCGGAATGGCGCTGAAACTGCCCCGGGAAACCGTCCAATACATGGTTCAGGCATATTGCATTGGCGCCGGCATTGTCACCATCACCCAGTCGACAAGATTGCTGCGATTGCCGGTGGTACAGGGTCCGGCGGCGGTGTTCCTGTCGTTAACCATCGCGTTGGGAGGCACGCTGGGAACCGGCGCGGTATGGACAGCCATGGTAATCGGTGGCGTTGTGTCCGCCCTCTTAGCCTGGCCATTGGGTATCTGGGGAAAACTCAGGCCAATCATCGCAGCCCCATCGATCTATGGCCCGCTGATTACGCTGATCGGGTTGTCGCTCACCGGAGTCGTGATCGGATTGATCATCGGCAAACCGGGAACCCCGGAATTTGCCAGCGGCTTCAACGGCATACTGGCAGCCATCACTTTTCTTATCGCGGTAACCCTGATTGTCTATTTCAAGAAAGGCTTTCTGCGCTTTGGCGCCATCCTGGTGGCGGCGATCGCGGGGTCGCTGATCGCTTCCCTGGCCGGGAGAACCAATTTTGCGGCAGTCGGAAATGCCGCCTGGTTTGGCCTGCCGAGGATCATGCCGTTCGGTTGGAAATTCGATCTCACGGCTTGCTTCATCATTTTCGCCGGCTATGCCATCGCCATCATCGAATCGATGGGCAATTACATCCTGGTGGGCGAGATCATGGCCAAGCAGAAGATCGACGAGAAGCGCATTAACCGTGGCATCTTTGGCGAGGGACTGGGTTCGGCCGTTGCCGCCCTGATCGGGGGTTCGGGCACCACTTCGTTCGGCCAGAATATCGGGGCGCTGTCGGTCACCGGCATCGGCAGCAGGCATGTGATCACCTCAGCGGGAATCATCGTGCTGGTGCTGGGCTTCATTCCTAAAGTCGGCGCCATCGTCGCCAGCGTTCCGCCAGCCGTCCTGGGCGGGATCTATATCCTTACCTGGGGCATGCTGATCATGCAGGGCATCCGCGTCTTCGGCAGGATGGAACTCACGAACCTGAATATGACCATCGCGGGATCGAGCTTTATGGTCGGCATGGGCGCGTACTTTTTGCCGCCGGCGTTCCTGGCAACGCTGTCGCCTTCGGTACGGGCGATCATGTCCACCGGACTCATTGGCGGAACCATCGTTGGCGTCTCGCTGTTCGTGATTTTCAAACTCATTTTAGGAATCGACCGCGAGGTTCCAGCCAAAGCACCAACCGGGGGAGACAGCGCAAGCAGTGCGGCGCACTGAGCGCGGCTGAAAGGCAAATCATCGAGGCCCGGTCCGTCCGTGATGAGCGCGGGTGAGCGATCGGTCCTCTTTTTGTCTTTAGATGGAAACGCCGATGGAGACAATCGGCGCATGATACTGCCGCCGGGTGCCCCAGGTTCCGCGCTACGCTGTTTGGCGCTAACCTGGGTGGATAGAGGTGTAACTGAGTCCGCGCGAGCCCTGCTCAGCTACGCTTCGCCAGAAATGTCACCGGCTCGTGGGATGCTGCCTTCACCACGAAGTATCTTAGGCAGACTGCACCCGCCAGAAACGACACCGCTCCCAGCAGCATGGGCAGCTCCGCGACACCGGAAAACGCTGCATAGACGTAGCAGACGAGCGGCAGCAGTATTCCTGCGGCAATTGTGCTCACAACAAATGGCGCTAAGAGCTGCTGTTCCACAAGCCGCCGCCAGCTCTTTCCCCAGAAAGCGACAAAGAGTATCGTCACCGGCAGCATGACGATCAGCGCCGCTGGGCGCAAAGTCGCCTGCATGCCTAGATGAAGAGCGCTGTCGGCCAGGGTGAGCAAGCTGAGGCCGCTCATCAGGGAATAGAGAAACATCAGCCCCGGCAGCAGGCGGGAATGCCACAGGCGGATGTCCTTGGCGCCGAACAGAAGGAAGCCGGGATAAGCGGCCACCAGCCCGGAGCACAAGAGCGTAAGCATCGCTACCGTTGGAACCAGCAGCCGCGAACCGGCGAGCAGGACGGTGATGAGCAAAAGCGCGGCCGCGATCAAGGCAAGGTTAAATATGGCGCCGCGTGCCATCCATGAGGTTCCAGGGTTCTCCATCGAGCGCAATGCATTCGCCGGGCGGCCCAGCTCCGATGCCAGCAGAAGCAGGCCGAGCAGAACGAGAGCCACTCCCGTGGCAATCACCGCCACGCTCAGGCCACGATACCCGTTGCGAGCGGCAATCAGGAGGTAGCTTCCGAGAAGACCGGCCCCCGCGCCGCCGAAAAAAAAGTCCAGCGAGACCCTGGCTCCCCACTCTGCCTGTAAACGCGGAGACATTTACTTGACTCCTATGTAGTACACGGATGGGTGGTATGCGCCCTCCGGCTTCAAAACCTCCGGCTTCTCTTCCGTCAGCAACTTTGCAACCCTGCTGCCGGGGTCATCGCGATCACCGAAGATTCTGGCATCGTACGAACATACTTCCACGCAACGCGGCAGCCCGCCAACCGATAGCCTGTCTTCGCAAAAATCGCATTTCTCAACGACGCCCTTGCGCGAGTCGCCGCCGGCACCTCCGGGAACTCCGGGCGGAGGTGTTCTCGCTTCGTTAAAATGCCTGGCCATGTAGGGGCAAGCGAGCATGCAGTACTGGCAGCCCATGCACTTGTCGTAGTCGATCAGGACCAGGCCGCGAGGGTCCCGGTAAGTGGCTTTCGTGGGACAGACTTTAAGACATTCGGACTCTTCGCAGTGCATGCAGAGTATCGGGATGTAAAGTTTCTTTACCTCCGGGAACCTCCCGGATTCTTCTTCGATCACCCTGCCCCATTGGATGCCGCTTCCGGTTTGGTTATCGAGCTTGCACGCCACGGTGCAGGTGTCGCAGCCCACGCATTGATTGAGGTCGATAACCATGACGTACTTCATCGCTGGGCTCTCCTGACGTTGCAGAGGGTGCCACGCAGCGGAGTCGTGCCGATGCCCAGCGAACAGACTTCGTTATTCATCAGCAGGTTGTCGTTCGACTCGCCGGGCCAGCCGTGTGGCACACCGACCACCCTGGGATGGATTCCTTCCGTGAGGCGGGCCACCAGAGATATGCGCCCATACGGCGACTCGACAATGACTTTGTCGCCGTCTTCGATGTGCAGCGAACGCGCGGTAGAGGCGTTGATGTCCAGGACGGGAACGGGCTTGACGTCGCGCAAGGCCGGTACGTTGCGCAATCCCGTGTGAAAATAAGTGACGACACGCCTTCCCGTGGTCATGACAAATGGGTACTGCTTAGCCAATTCAGGAGTGCTGTATGGGCTTTCGTGCGGCTCGCGGTAAAACGGAAGCGGATCGTATCCCCATTCTTCGAGACGGCGCGAATACAGTTCAATTTTGCGCGACGGGGTCCTGAACCCCTCCTGCAGGTGCTTGCCGCGGATCATCGGAGAAGGCACGCTCTCGCCTCCGGCCTGGAGTTCCTCGAAGGTGACGTTCAGGGGCTTCACGATGTAATTCAGGTAATCTTCTTCGGAGTCCCAGAAATCCGGGAGCTTCAGTTTCTTGGCGAGCCGCGCCATGATTTCAATATCGGAGACGGCTTCGCCCACGGAAGCAATCTTTCGCCTGATCCGAAGCGGCCCATAAGTAGCTTGCGAGGAGTCGGCCAATCCGTTCTGCTCAAGCCATGAGGAGGCCGGCAGAACCACGTCAGCCATTTCCGCCGTCTTGGTCATAAAGAGGTCCGCCACGGCCAGGAACTCGACTTTGCGCAATGCTTCCTGTGCCCGGGTTGAGTTGGCGATGGATAGTGCCGGGTTCCCTCCCATCAGGAAGATGGCCCTCACCGGATATGGTTTGCCGGTCAAGATCGCTTCCAGGATCGCGGGCCAATGGGCCATCGGGAAATTCACTGGAAGATTTTTACTGAGCAAAGGATACGCGTCGGCGCCCAGGCGTTTCGCTTGCAGCTCTACGGGCATTCTGTCGCGCAGGATGAAATCATTGGTATCGATAGACACTTGGCCGGCGGCATGCGGAAAAATGTTGCCTCCCGCAACGTCAATATTGCCGGTGACGCACGCCAGCAGCGCGACCGCTCTGCTTAACTGGATAGGGTCGATCACCTCGTCCAGAGTGCAAGCGATTTCAATGCATGCGGGCCTGGTGGTGGCAAACAGCCTGGCAGCCTCTACGATCAATCTTTCTTCCACCCAGGTAATCTCGGCCACCTTGCCAGGACTGTACTCGCGAACCCTCGCGGTTAGTTCCGTCAAGCCCACGCAATAGCGCTCGACGTACTCGCGGTCATAGAGGCGTTCGCCGATGATCACATGCAACATGCCCAACGCCAGCGCGGCGTCGGAGCCGGGACGGACCGGAAGCCAGAGGTCGGCCTTGGCGGCGATATTACTCTGCACAGGGTCTATGACGATGAGTTTGGCGCCACGCTTTCTGGCAGCCATCAACTTTTTGGATTTGGGAGGCCACGTCGCGGGAGGATTGGCTCCCCATACCAGGATGCACTCGCTGTTGGCGAGGTCCGGCCATTCCAGGGCGAGGCCGCCGAAGGTCAAACTCTGGGCAATGGAGCGCGGCGTGAAACACTGTGCGCCGCCCGACTCGGTCCAGTTGGGCGTACCGAAGAGGTTTGCGAAGCGGTTAAAGACTCTGATCCATGATCCCCGGTTGGTGCCACGGGCCATCACCACGGATTCCGGGCCGGACTCACTTTTGAACTGGTTGAGCTTGCCGGCGACGATTGTCAAAGCTTCGTCCCACGACGCCTCTCGCCAATTGCCGTCGCCTCTTTCTCCGGCACGAACCAGCGGAGTTTGCAAGCGTCCGGGATGGGTGAGAAGTTGCACGGAGGCGAGCGCTTTGGGACAAACCGAGCCTTGGGTGACGGGATCGTCCGCATCCCCGGCAATCTCTTTGACTGTTCCCTGCTCCAACCGCACTTCCAGACCGCACTGGTTGTGCCCGCAGATGCAGCAACACGTCTTGACACGATCGCTTTGGAGGTTGGCGCGGTACAAAGACATTTCCGACGTCCTTGGAAAACCGGGGAACAGCAGCTTCATTACGACTCAAGCCGCGCCAGCCTAACGGTGATCAGCATCACTCAACCATGTGACCCCGGTCGCCGGTTAGGATTTTCGGCATTCACCGCGCGCTTTCAGAACGGGTATCCCCGGAGCCGCGCCGGGGTCCCCGGCAGACGCTTGGCGTTTGCTGGGGTGACTTGATGGGATTTACCTTTCGCGAACTGGTCTAACGCAGGCATTTCTTTTATGATTCTCGCTTATCGTCGCAATCACACCAAGGAGCCAGCCATGTCTTCGCAAGTCGCCTCGCCGAATAGCTATGGGCCCTCAATCAGTTTGGAAGCTGCCAAGAAGGCCGCGGCAGCGGCACTCGCCGAAGCGCGCAAGAATAACTGGACCATGGCGGTTGCCGTCGTCGATCCGGGCGGGCACCTGGTTTACTACGAAAAGATGGACCATACGCAGGTTGCCGGTGCCAACATCTCCATCGATAAGGCCCGCTCGGCCGCTCTTTTCAAGCGCCCCACCAAAGTTATGCAGGATATGCTGGCCTCTGGCGGCGCTGGCCTGCGCGTGCTCCGCCTGCGCGGCGCCATTCCGGTTGAGGGCGGTCTTCCACTGATCTCCGAAGGCAAGATCATCGGCGCAATCGGTCTCTCGGGTGACAGCAGCGAAAACGATGGCCGCTGCGCCCAGGCCGGTGTCGACACGCTGAAGTAACATGTCGTCGCCGGCGTAATTCCACCGCTCCGCGCCGCTGGCAGGCGCAAACTCTGCATTTGCGTCATTGAATGATGACGATGCGGCGGTCGGCAGGTAACTACACTTTTCAGCTTTGATTCCGCCGGGCCCAATGGTATTGTCGACCCTTCCGAAGAGTACGGTACGGACTCGGCCTTGCATCTAGAAAGGCCTTGAAAGGGTCGCATGAGTATGAACAGCACAACGGTCTCGGCCCCTGCGCAAAAGCCGGCGCATATGTACCAACTCATTGCCGCCGCGTCGATCGGCAACGCCCTCGAATGGTTTGACCTCCTCATCTACGGCTATTTCGCGGTCACCATCTCGCGGCTCTTCTTTCCTTCCGCGAACGAAACCGTGTCGTTGCTGATGGCGCTGGGCACTTTTGGTATTTCGTATCTGGCGCGGCCGGTCGGGGCTATTTTCCTGGGAGCCTATGCCGACCGGGCCGGGCGCAAGGCCTCCCTCCTGCTTTCAATCGTTTTAATGATGATCGGCACCTTCCTCATGTTGATCATGCCCAGCTATGCATCCATCGGCATTCTGGCGCCGATCTGTGTGCTTCTGGCACGTCTCATGCAAGGTTTTTCGGTCGGTGGCGAGTTCGGCAGCGCTACCGCGTTCCTGGTGGAACATGGCTCCGAGAGAAAAGGATATTTCGCGAGTTGGCAATGGGCCAGCCAGGGTTTGGCCGCGCTGATAGCGTCGGCCTTCGGAGTGGCCCTGACTACACTCCTGACAAGGCAGCAGCTCGAGTCCTGGGGCTGGCGGACGCCCTATCTCTTCGGCCTGCTGATCGGGCCCGTAGGTCTTTACATCCGGAACCGTGTAGCCGAAACGCCGGAATTCCTCAGCATCAAGCCCACTCGGACTCCGGTGCGCGACCTGCTGGTGAACCAGTGGGACCGCGTGCTTCTCGCCATCGGGGCGGTCGTGGTTTCCACCAGTTCCAATTACCTGATCCTCTACATGCCCACGTATGCCGCCAAGTCATTGCGTCTGCCGCAATCAACCGGCTTTGTGGCGACGCTGGTAGGCGCCTGCATCCTGACCTTCGGGGCGCCGATGATCGGGCATTGGTCGGACAAGGTCGGACGTAGCCGGATTATGATGGCGACAACCCTGTTATTTCTTGTTTCCGTCTATCCGGTTTTCATGTTCCTGACGGCTCATGCCTCTATGGCAACGCTCATCGCGGCCGTGGCTTGGATGAGTCTATTGAAGACTGGATATAGCGGCGCGCTGCCGGCCTTCCTTGCCGAGTGCTTCCCCGCCCAAACTAGGGCCACCGGAATGTCGCTCAGCTACAACATCGGCGTACCCATATTTGGCGGATTCGCTCCGTTCTATATCACCTGGCTCATTGTCCTGACCGGCAGCAATATGGCGCCTGGCTTCTACATGATATTTACCGCGCTGCTCGGCCTCGTCGCTTTGCTCATAGCACGCGCGCGACTGCATCTTCAGTAGCACTTCGGAGCTGGGCACCCGGTCTTAGCCCCATAAACGACAAAGCCCCTCGGTCCGATTGACCGAGGGGCCACGCAACCCAAAGCGAACGCTTACCGCCGCCATCCGTATGGATGCCGAACCTCGTATCCACGGTAATGGTAAGCATAGGGCCTTGCACACCACCGTCCGCCGACCACTACAGGCCCCGGATAGACGTACCCGGGCGACACCGCCACGTAGGGCGCCGGAGCAACCACGTACGGGCCGGGGCGAACAGCTACGTAACCGTAGGGACGCGGAAAGACCCGACCCACTCCCACGCCGACCACGACCTGCGCGTTCGCCGTCGCCGGCGCCACCAGCAATACAGCAATCACCAAAGCCAGTAACGCGATTATCGTTTTCTTAAGCATTTCTTTAGCCCTCCGTCTTCTGTATTTTCAAAACCCCTCCCAACCGAAAAGTTGCTACAGCCCGTTTCATAAATAGTTTCTTGAAGGGGCGCGGCTTTCATGGGATTTACCTTCGGCGAATCTGGTTTAGAATGGCCGGATGAATTCAATCAGCACGGAACTCTCTCATGTCATAAGCTCAGCCGAAGCCGTTCTTCAACAGGTTAGCGAAGAGCAGAGCAGGCAACCGATATTGAAGGGCGGGTGGTCACCGAAGCAGGTCCTCGGACATCTGATTGATTCGGCCTCGAACAACCATCAGCGGTTTGTGCGAGCCGCATTGCAGGGTCCGCTCGACTTTCCCGGTTATGACCAGCAAGGTTGGGTGCGTGTTCAGGCTGTTGAAGAAGCGCCTTGGCCAGCCCTCATCGCCCTGTGGGCAAGCTACAATCGCCACCTTGCCCATGTCATCGCCCACCTGCCTCCAGCTCAGTTGGGAGCAACTTGCCGCATTGGTTCCGGTGAGCCCGTGACTCTGCGGTTTCTGGTGGAGGACTATTTGCGCCATTTGCTGCATCACCTTGCGCAACTCGGCGCTGTTGCTCCGGCGCGTCAATCGTAAGCATCCCAGGCCTGAAGCGTTCAGGCCAGAGCCCATTCGACCGCTGCTTCGCTGTGGATCGCCGTCGTATCGAACAGGGGAACCGTGCTGTCGCTTTGATCCACGATCATCGGCAACTCGGTGCAGCCCAGAATGACGCCTTCAGCGCCGTCGGCGGTCAGCCCGGCAATTACCTCCCGCAACTTCGCCTTCGATTCCGGATTTACAACGCCATATACGAGTTCATTGACGATGATCTCGTGCACCAGCTTGCGCTGTTCCGGAACCATGATGCGCAGCCCGAACTTCTCGTGCAGCCGGCCCTTGTAAAATTCGCGTTCCATAGTGAAAGCGGTGCCCAGCAGCCCTACGCGCTCGAGACCTCGGGCCACGATGCGCTGCCCGGCGGCATCGGCAATATGCAACAGAGGAACACCGACTGATTTCTCAACTGTTTCAGCCGCGATGTGCGGGGTGTTGGCGCATATCAGCACGCAATCCGCGCCGCCGCGCTCCAACCGCCGTGCGGCGTCCACCATCATCGCAGTCACTTCCTGCCAATTTTCCACGAACGCCAGCTGTGCTAGTTCATCAAAGTCGATGGAATACAGCAAAAGCTTGGCCGAGTGATATCCGCCGAGACGGTTCTTCACCAGCTTATTCAGCAACGTATAGTAGTGTGCCGTGCTCTCCCAACTCATTCCGCCGATCAAGCCAATGGTCTTCATTCGCGATCTCCTGTTGCGACTTGCATTCTATCGCCGTCAGGCGGCCAAACGGCAATGACTCGGCAAACTGGCGGACATGCTGCATAATTGCCACGAGGCGAGGTGGAACATGGTGGATTTATCCGTTGCGGATGGCAGGTTGATTCTGCACGTCCGGGGAGCCGACAAACTGTGGGCGTTCAAAAGCTCGCTGGAAATCCCCTTGCAACACGTAGCGGGAATCAGGGCGGACAGCACGATAGCGCATGGCTGGTGGCACGGAATCAGGATGCCCGGAACCAATATTCCCGGAGTGCTCACTGCAGGCACGTTTTATCAGGACGACAAACGGGTCTTCTGGGACGTTCACAATCCCGACAACACAATTGTGATTGAGTTGAGAGACGAGAGATATAGCGAACTGATCGTCGAAGTAGAAGATCCGAACTTCGCCGTCGAACTGGTCAAGGCCGCATTGCCGCATGCGTAGCCTGCTCAGTGCGTACGAATAAGTTGCATAACGGCCAGCAGGTGATGAGCCTCATGAAGGAGAAAGAACTCCAGCCACTGCCCTAGTGTCATTTCCCCAAATTTTGGATGAATCCCTATCCGCGAGAATTCCGCTGCTGAAAGATGGTCGACCTCGCTCACTAACTGCGCACGCAACGTGCGCAAAGACGACAGAATCCCGGCCGTGGGCAACAGCATCCATTGCGGCCACTCTGCATCGTCTTCCGCCCGATAGCGCGGCAAAGGCGGACAATCTTCACTTCGTATGCGCTGCATTCGGCTGAAGAACATCTCCTGATACCGCGCCAGGTGCGCCAGGTGCTCGCGTGCCGACCACTTCCCTGCTATTGGCCGATTGTCGAGCGCGCCCTCCGGCACTCCAGAGAAAAGAATCGGTAAGCAATCAAGCTGCGTTCGCAAACGAGTCACTGTAGTTTCAGGGGCATCCATGACACACTCGTCTGAAAATCTTACCGCAAGGCCGCCGTGTGCCGCTTCCTGCTGATTCATTCTTTGATCGGGGAAACCCTGATTGGAAAATTCCCGTGCTCTTGGAGCCGATAAATGTCAGGCAAATTACTGAAAGTGGGTATTTACTTAACGCCACCGAACGCAACAGGTTGTGGTTTGACCAGGGTTGCAAACGGGACCGGATCTACCTGCACAGCCTGCTGGGCCAAGCGATAGAAGAGTTTGCCGCGCG
>JBEKBO010000090.1:0-18835 GCA_050015355.1 Candidatus Korobacteraceae bacterium
GATCCCCAACTCGCGTTTCCCCCGGTCATAGCCGATCGCAGCAATGCTCGTCGAATCCACCGCCACACACTTCATCATGCCAGTCTAACTGCGACAGAGTTTATGAGACCACTTCTAGTGTCCTGCCCCGGAAATTCGCTAATAACCCTTACTGTGTCATTCTGAGCGACCATCGGGAGCGAAGAATCCCAACATGGCGTGGGGCTGAGGCACAGCCGAAAGATTTATCAAAAAACTCCAAGCGGGGCGGTAGGGAATAGCTCCCTGGGATGCTTCGCTTCGCTCAGCATGACAGCACAGAATCTAAGATGCAGCTCAGGCAGCCGGCCTGCTGCCGTCCTTCTTGCTTTTTGCCGCGGCATCCGCCTCGGAGAGTGCGGCTGGACGTTGCTCCAGCGCGCTCGACGGGAAAATTCCTGCAAGCGCCCCGGCCTCGGCTTCCACGGTAAACAATGGCACACGCGCAGTTGCCACTCTATTCTTGTAGGGATATTCGCCGGTCATGAAATCGCAGTCCAGACCCTCCGCCAGCGAACGCGCAGCCACCTCAAACAGCAGAAGCTGCCCCGGAGAAAAGCCAGACCATCGCGGGTCGAAGTAGATGGTGTAGCAGTAGCGCACGGCATCGTCCCGAAAGGCGACCAGTGCCGCGACCAGTTCGCTGTTCGTCTCATAGGTGTATACCTCGCAGCGCGACCCTGCTTCGGCGGCGATCCGCACCATGAACTCTCGTCGCACGCGGTCCTGAAAAAGATTCTCCGACGGCGTCGCCTGCTTGCCCTTGGTATCGAAGACGAATCGCACGAGCTCCCGTTCGCTGCCTGCATGCTGTCTGAAGGTGACCCCCTGTTTAGCGATGCGCCGGGTGTGCCGCCCGAGGCGGGGATGCATCGAGAGGAACTTGTCTCGGCAGGAAATAGGCGAAGCCCCGCCGGGGGCAATCATCGCGCCTATATCGAAGCTGCGCACGCAGGGAGCGTGCGCGAAAGGCTGCGGCTGCGCTCCCCGCCATAGCCTGTGGCTCTCCTCGCCGCGCAAAGCGGTCAATTTGAAAGGGCGATTCAGTTCGCATAGCCGCTGCCATGCCTGCGACAACACCGCTTCGTCACCCGCGTGCAAGACATCGCGATAGTCGAACAGCTTTTCGCCCAGCAGGCTCGTCGAGCCATCGCGGCGAATGGCGGCAGGGATGAGCGCCACCCCCGAATCGGATTCGCAGCAAATGACGTGCGGCTGCTCCCGCCGGGCGAAGCAGGAGGCCGCCAACTCGCTCCAGCAAAAGCTCTGGAAGATTGTCGCGTCGCGGGCAAGTTGCTCCCACAGGCTGCGTACACTGTGGAATTCCCCCGCACTCTGAATGATTCTTGTTCGGATCACACGTCCACCGGCGCGGGCCGCCGACTGGCCGGCTCTCTCTCGCTGTTTCTTAGAAGCTGGATTTGCGCCGCGGGTTCTCCGGCAGAGTTGCAGATGTTGATTTGCCGGCTGGACGGGCTTCCGCTGAAGCCGGCGATTCCCCTGGCGCTCCGGAGCGGCCGCCATGATTGAATCCAGCTTTAGAGCGGTACCCTAGCTGGCGCATCCAAAATCCCGTGAGGATGTCATGGCGACCGGAGCGCCGAGCGCCTCTGGCCGGAGTAGCCAAGCTGCGTACCCGAGAGTACTTCGATAAGCAAGAAGCTGTTCGGGCGCGGAGCGGAGCCACCCTTTGTTTTCGGCAGCAAAAACAAAAGGTGGCTCGACTTCGCTCGCCATGACAGTCTGACATCGGGATATGCCTACTGGGAACCGTCCTAGCGTGCTTTCTTCTCCGTCTTCTCCTGTCCCTTGCGCTCGTTCTGTTTGTCGAGCAGGGCACGCGAGGAATTCACGCTATCGTCAACCGATTCGCTAGCGTCCTCCAGCTCATCTTTCACCTGCTGGAGCACGGCGGGAGGAAGAGTATCGCGGATCTTGTGCAGCCTCTGCTGGAAGTCGGTTTCGGTCTCGATTACGGTGCGCAGAGCCGCCCGCAGGTCAGTGCCGCGATCGTCGAAAGCGTCGAGATTGTCATCCAATTCGTCAATAATATCGGTGAAATCGTACAGCAGGCTACGAAGTTCCGTAAGGGTTTGGGGCTGCTGTAACTTCGGGTCGGTGTGCAATCTCTCGCTTGCCTCAAGCCGAGCACGCGCGAAGCCGAGGAACAGCTTGGTGGGTGCATCCGGCATCTGCGCCGCTTCCCGCAGGTTGTCGACTTCCTTGCGGGTGAGCGGGTCGTGACGCTGCGCCGCCGCGGGCGCCGGGGCAAGGCACAAGCCCGCGCCAAGCGTGAGCGCCAGCAGGGCGGAGAGCGGGAGGCGCATTTTCATTGTTGTTTCGCCTTCAGGTCAAACAAACTGGAGAGGAGTTGGGAGCGCAGTTGTTCGAGCATGGCGACATCGGACTCCAACGGTGCGCGTTGCTCCAGCTCAAGCAAGCGCGCCAGGTCGGTGAGCCGTCTTGCCAGTTTGCGCAGTGAGATTTCCGCCTGTTTGCGATGTTTTTTCGAGGCGATCGATTCCTGCGCGCCGCGCTGGGCGTACCCCATGGCATCCTTCACCGCGGTTTGAGCAGTCGCGGCGTCGCCCTTCTTAATCAGAAGAAAGGATTCTTCGACGAGCGCGTGCGCAGCCTCTAAACAGAGCTTTGCGCAGTCGCTGCCGTGAGCCGTATCGGCCCGCTTGCGAAGTTCGGAAAGAGATTCGCGTGCGGCGCAAGAAAGTGAAAAAAGAAATACCGTCAGCAGGAGCAGCGCACAGCGGGAGCAGCTAACGTTTGGCGGAAAGCTGCTAATAGTACCGCGAAGCCAATTGTGCGCCGAGCTTGTCATGGCCCTGCCTTCACAAACTCGGATTCAGCTTCGGTGTAATTAGGCTGCCTGAGTACCGCCAAGCGGGCAGGAGAGACGGCCGCAGCGCTTCATGACACGCTCAATTCGCGGGCGGGAAGCACGCGTGCCAGCCACTGTCCGGTATAGGATTTCGGATTCTGCATAATTTTTTCCGGAGGCCCCACGGCGACCACCTGGCCGCCCCGGTCGCCGCCCTCCGGTCCCAGGTCGATCACCCAATCGGCAACCTTAATCACGTCGAGATTGTGCTCGATGACCAGAATAGAGCCGCCAGCGTCGATCAGGCGGCGGAAGGCGAGCAGCAGTTTGCTGATGTCGTCGAAATGCAGGCCGGTGGTCGGCTCGTCAAAAATGTAGAGAACATGCGGAAGCCTGCGGACCCCGTCGGCGGGCTTGGGACGGTTCAGGCTGTGCGGCTGAAGGTGTGCCGCAAGCTTCATGCGCTGGGCCTCGCCGCCGCTCAGCGTAGTGGCACTCTGGCCCAGCCGCAGATAGCCCAGCCCAACTTCATCTAACACTTTAAGTTTATCGACGATCTTATGGATTCCAGAGAAGAAATGCAGCGCCTCCTTCACCGTCATATTAAGCACGTCGTGGATGCTGCGGCCATGATAGTGAACCGCGAGAATCTCCGGTTTATAGCGCGTGCCTTTACACTCCTCGCAGAGCAGTTCGACGTCGGCGAGAAACTGCATCTCGACCGTAACCGTGCCGTCTCCCTGGCAGTGCTCGCAACGTCCGCCGGGGATGTTGAAGGAGAAATATCCGGCGGTGTAACCGTGCTTCTGCGATTCGGCCAGCGAGGCGAACAGTTCCCGGATAGCGTCGAAAGCCTTGATGTAGGTCACCGGATTGGAGCGCGGCGTGCGCCCGATCGGCGACTGGTCGACCAGGACCACTTCGTCGAGGAACTCGCCGCCCTCCAGCCGGGTGTAAGACCCTTCGGAAACCGCGCCCGTGGATTGGCGCTTCTGTTCGGCGAGACCGTTGTAGATGACGTCGTGAACCAGGGTCGATTTTCCCGAGCCGGAGACGCCAGTGATCGCCACGATTATGCCGAGAGGGATGTTGAGGTCGAACCCCTTCAGATTGTGGCCAAGCGCGCCGAAAAGTTTGAGTTGGAAGCGTCCGGGCTGCCGCCGGGTTTGCGGCACCTGGATCTGAAGATCGCCGTTCAGGAATCGTCCGGTGAGAGAAGCATGGTTGAGCCGGATCTGCTCGTAGGTTCCCTCGGCCACCAGGTTTCCGCCGTGCTCTCCGGCGCCGGGACCGAGGTCGAGAATACGGTCGGCGCTGCGCATGACTTCCGCGTCGTGCTCGACCACCAGTATGGTGTTGCCGAGGTCGCGCAGGTTTTTTAAGATGTGGATCAAACGCGAAGTATCGCGGTTATGCAGACCGATGGAAGGTTCGTCGAGCACGTAGAGCGTCCCAACCAGGCGCGATCCCAGCGATGACGCGAGCTGAATGCGCTGCGCTTCGCCTCCGGAAAGCGTCGAGGACAGGCGGTCGAGCGTAAGATATTCGAGTCCGACTTCGTGCAGGAAACGCAGGCGGTCACGGATCTCTTCCAGCAGCTTGCCGGCGATCTCGTTCTCCATATCCGCCAGGGTGAGCCCCCAGAAAAACATCGCCGCTTGCTCGACAGTCATGGCGCAAACCTGGCAGATGTCTTTGTCCGCAATCCTCACCAGCCGCGCCTCCGCCCGCAAGCGCGCGCCACCGCAGCTACCGCACACGGAATAGCCACGATACCGGCTAAGGAAGACGCGCACGTGCAGCTTGTATTTCTTGCGCTCCAAATGGGCGAAGAACCCGCGCACGCCGAACCACTTGCCGTCGCCTTCGATGATCGCGCGCCGGTGCTCGGGGTCCAGATCGCTCCAGGGAGTATCGAGCGGAATTCGCGCCTGGCGGGCATAACGCTTCATCTCGGCAGCCAACGGCTTGTACTTGGGCTTGGTCCAGGGTTCGATGGCGCCTTCGGTAAGCGTCTTCGATGTGTCAGGGACAACCAGATCCATATCGAAGTCGATGGTGTTGCCGAAACCCTGGCAGCGAGGACACGCGCCAAACGGGCTGTTGAAAGAAAACAGCCGAGGCTCGGGCTCCTCGTACTTGAGATTGCAGGCTTTGCACTCGAAGCGCTGCGAGAAGCGCAAGCGCCGGGGTTCGCTGCTGTCGCGCGGCACGGTTTCAAAGATCACTTCTCCCGCTTCGCGGTAGGCGCTCTCCACCGCATCCACGACGCGAGCGCGGATGTCGGGCTCCAGCGCAATGCGGTCGAGCAAGAGGAAGACCGGAGCAGCGAAGTTCACGTCCAGCAGCGACTCGGGCGTAGAGAACTCGAAAATCTGTCCGTTCTGAAATAGCCGGTTAAAGCCGCGCTTGCGAAGCTCAAACAGGCGCTCGCGGAGCAGGTCGTCGACCGCCGGGGCCGCCGATTTCTTGGTGCGGCCGCGAGGCTTCTTTTCCGTCTCCGCCGGAGCGGGCGCGGGTTGCAACGGAAACAGGACATTGAGCCGCGTGCCTTCTTCCAGGGCGAGCACCGTGGCGGCAACTTCGTCAACCGTGTCTTTCTTGACTTGCTGGCCGCACTGCGAGCAATAAGTGCGTCCGATGCGGGCGAAGAGCAGACGCAGATAATCGTAAATCTCGGTTGCCGTTGCCACCGTGGAACGCGGGTTACGGGTCTGGTTCTTTTGGCGGATGGCGACCGCCGGCGCGATGCCGTCTATGAGGTCGGCGTCGGGCTTTTCGATACGCTCCAAAAACTGCCGGGCATAGGCCGACAGTGATTCCACGTAGCGGCGCTGCCCTTCGGCGTAGATCGTGTCGAAGGCGAGCGAAGACTTGCCGGAGCCCGAGACCCCGGTCACCACGGTCAAACTGTTGTGAGGGATTTCAAAGTCGATGTTCTTGAGGTTGTGAACCCGAGCCCCGCGCACGATGATGGATTCGTTGGACATGCCGAAACAATCGATCCGAGTTCCTGCCGGGGAAGTCAATCCCCGAAGAGCGCCTGCCCTGCGTCCATAGACGCGGTCAGCCAGGGAACCGGAATATTACATTATAAATCGCGGAGAGGTTCCCATGAAGGGGCTAACCTGACAGGCTGTGACTAAATCAACCTCGAAGGCTTGGTGGCCCATTCAAGCCTTCTGTTGGCTTGAGTGGGGGTGGGGAGCGAAGCATCCCACGAAACTGTCCCACCCCGCGCTGCTTTTATTGATGAATCTTGCGGATTGGTGCCCCACGTTCGCCCGCTTTTGGCTAACGTGGGGTAGTTCGACTGGTGCCCATGTCCCACATCTGCTAACTGCGGCAGATGTGGGGCACCGTCCGAAAAGTCACAAGCCCTGACAGCAGCGCACCTATTTGAGAAACCACAGCAACGCCAGCAGATAGAGCCAGAGCAGACCCATGAAGTGCCAATACCAGGCGGCGACGTCGATGACGATCCGGCGGCTTTCGAGCGAACGCCGTTGCCGGCGGTGGAAGCCTGCATACATCAGCACCAGGACTCCTGCCACCAGATGCACGGCGTGCGCGCCGGTCAGCAGGAAGGCAAAACTGCTCGCCGGACCACTGTTGAAGAAAATGCCCTCCGTATGCATGATGTTCCACGTCAACCACTGACCGGCGAGAAACAGCGCTCCCAGCGCGGCGGTCAAACGCACCCATGCGATCGAATGCTCCGGAGTGGCTTTGATGCCCGGCAAGCTCGTGGCCGGAACCAGGATCATCTCGATGGTGGCGGCGCGGCGCGCAACTTCGATGGTGATGCAGCTTAGCAGCAGGAACCCCGTATTGATCAGCAGCAACTTCGACGGCAGATGTACCGGGACCCAATCGGTGATGAATTTTCCAGCGATGGGATCGAATTTGCCGGCAGTTCTGCGCGCCAGAAAAAGCGTGGTGAAGGCAAGGAACAGCATGGAGATCGAGGCCACGGCCAAGGTGAGCCCCATGCGATAGCGCCGCAACCGCTCGTTGGGATTCGGAATGTGATCGCCGTCGCCGCGGCCGCCGCCACCTCCACCGCCAAAAGGCTCCGGTGGAAAAGGTGTGCGTCCGTTGCCTCCAATGGACGGCCTGGGAGTTTTGGTTCGGAAGAGCTGAGACGCCATTGCCATAAGATGCGTGTTTGCCTGGAGAGGTTCAGCGATTGCCGCCCCAGCAGAACGGACCTAAGCGGTAGAGTCGTTTGCTTGCCGGAAGGTTTTCCGGTGACCTGACCGGTTTTCAAAGTACCGGCCTGATACCTGTAACCGTGCCGGTGGAGATTCCGATGGTCGTCGGCGAGTGCCCGGCAGCTTGCGCGATCCACATGTTGTATGCTGGTTTTCGGGATGGCTACGAACATCAAGAAGACCAAGAAGGAGCGCGGCCCAGGCGTTCCGGCCGGCAACAATCGGACGCAGGTGAAGAGCGCTCCAAACTATTGCTTCGGCTGCGGCCTTGACAATCCAGAGGGCTTAGGCTTGAAGTTTGCTTTCGACGAGGAGCGCAATTCCTTCGTCTGCCGCTTTAAACTTTCGCGACGCCACACCGGGCCTCCGGGGCACGCGCACGGCGGCATCATTGCGACAATTCTCGACGAGGCAATGGGCAAGGCGAACCGTATCACGCAGGTGACCGCGGTCACCCAGGCAATGACGGTCGAGTATCGAAAACTGGTGCCCCTCGGCAAGCCGCTGATCGCCGAAGGACGGCAGCGCAGCAGCAGCGGACGCGTTCACGTCAACGTGGCCGAAGTGCGTAACCTGGAAGGCGAGATACTGGCACGAAGCGAAGGCACATTCATCGCGATTGATCCGCAAAAGATGTTCAGCAAACACATGAAGCGGAGCGACGGCTGGGGTGCTCGGTAAACGCCGGAAGGTAAACACCGGCCGGCAAGCTCTTCCAGCGCGACAAGCTGGCCCGTCAGCCGCGCTTGCCCGCCTCGCGAATTGCCAATAAGCTGAGAAGCGCCCGATTGCGCTCTTCTTCGAGCTGCTCGATCGAGCGGCCTGCGGCTTCTTCCTGTACTCCCGCGATCAGCTTTGCCTTGATTTCCGGCGTCAGTCCGGGACTGCCAAGGTCCGCCCACCAGGTCGAAAACGGGCCCGCCAGGTGTTCCAGGAAATGTTGCAGACCACCCTTCCCGCCGCCCAGGTGGAACAGCAGATTCGGCCCCATGACACCCCAGCGAAGTCCTGGCCCCCAACACACCGCCGCGTCCACATCAGCGACGCTCAGCACGCCTTCCGCCACAAGATGGATAGCCTCGCGCCAAAGCGCCGCCTGAAGCCGGTTGGCGGCATGCCCTGGAACTTCTTTCCGAATGTGGATCGGATGCTTTCCCAAGGCCGCATAGAACTTCAGGGTTCGCTCGATGTTTTCCGGCGAAACCTTTGTTCCACCGACAACTTCCACCAACGGAATGAGGTGTGGCGGGTTGAACGGATGACCGATTACGCAGCGCTCCGGGTGCTTGCAGTGGGACTCGATGGCGCTGATTTTCAGTCCTGACGAACTGGAGGCAATCACCACACTGGGCGGCAAGGCGGCATCCATACGGGCAAATAGTTTGATCTTGAGGTCTATGCGTTCAGGGGCGCTTTCCTGAACAAACTGCGCCCCGGCAAGTGCCTTTTCGAGGTCGGCGTCAAAGCACAAACGATCGCGAGAAGCCCCGGGAGAGAGTCCCAGACCTTCCAGCGCCGGCCACGCGCGGTCCACAAAAGATCGCAGCGCGGATTCGGCGTCCGGAGCCGGATCGGTCGCGGAAACCTCAAGCCCGCGGCTCAGAAAAAATGCCGCCCAACTCGCCCCAACGACGCCGGTTCCGACAACTGCTACCCGGCGAATTTCACTTTGTGTCTCCATGGCCGTGCTCCTTGCAAGTTCTTGTCCTGCCGGAAATGGGCGCCAGTGTATCGCAAATGACGCCAGTTGCAGAAGGGATTTGTCTAAGGCCTGTCAGCAGGCCCGTAACGCCGCTGGTCCGCAACCGAGTCCCGGTTCGCGCTACAATAGAGTGTTCCAGCCGAGGTCACGTTCCGCTCGTTTTGCTGTCAGGGACAGAGTTGCCGCCCGGTGGCGGCACATGCCAAGCCGAATTCAGGAAGGAAATGGCCGGGAGTCGCGGAGTGACCTTGCACGGAGATACTGACAACTGGGGGAGACAAGTTTTATGTCAGAGAGTAATGGAAACTCCGGTCTGCGGCTGAAGACCGGTCTGGCGGAGATGCTGAAGGGCGGCGTGATCATGGATGTGATGAACGCCGAGCAGGCCGAGGTCGCCGAAAAAGCCGGGGCAACCTCCGTGATGGCACTGGAGCGTGTGCCGGCCATGATTCGCGCCGAAGGCGGCGTGGCGCGTATGGCTTCGCCGCTGAAGATCAAGGAAATCATGGCGGTGGTGTCGATTCCGGTCATGGCCAAGTGCCGCATCGGCCACTTCGCCGAGGCGCAAATCCTGCAGGAGCTGGGAGTCGATTACATCGACGAGTCCGAAGTGCTTACCCCGGCGGACGAAGAGCACCACGTCGACAAGCATGCGTTTACCACTCCGTTTGTGTGCGGGGCGCGCAACCTAGGTGAGGCGCTGCGGCGCATCGCCGAGGGCGCGGCCATGATCCGCACCAAGGGCGAAGCGGGTACCGGCGACGTTGTCCACGCCGTCAAGCACATGCGGCAGATCGTGAAGGAAATGAAGCAGTTGACCGTCATGAGCGAACAAGAGTTGTTCGCCGCGGCCAAGAACCACCAGGCTGCTTACGAGTTGGTCCGCATGGTGGCCAAGGCCGGCAAACTGCCGGTGCCGAATTTTTCCGCGGGCGGCATCGCCACGCCGGCAGACGCGGCGCTGATGATGCAGCTTGGCGCCGAGGCGATCTTTGTCGGCAGCGGCATCTTCATGAAGGATGGCGCGACCCCGCTCGATATGCACGACCGCGCCCAGCGCGAAGAGGCCGAGAGCCGGGCCAAGGCAATCGTGATTGCCACCACCCACTACAACGATCCCAAAGTGCTGGCCGAGGTGAGCGAGCAGGTCAAAGGTTCGATGAAAGGGCTGGCGGTTTCGGCTATTGCTGAAAGCGATATGCTGCAAACGCGGGGCTGGTAAGCGGCCGGCCAACACGCGCGGCCACGGCGCGTGCCGGGGCCCCGGGCGTTCCGGATATGCCATGAATCGATGATCCACAAGCAGGGCGCATGCGAGTGCGCCCTTCGCATTTGCGGCGGATCACACATGGTTGCGACGAGGGTCACTGTGCGAGCGGTTGGTACAGCATGACACTTGAAGGGTTCTGAAAGGAGCCTCTCAGATGATTCCAACGCTTGGAACGATTCTTTCGATCCTGCTGCCGGCTGCCGCCATTGTGGGAACAAAAACCGCGGACAAGGACAGCTCGCGCACGCTTGAAAATCTGCAAGCCGCCTTCGATGGCGAGAGCAACGCGCGCAACAAGTATCTTGCCTTCGCGAAGAAGGCCGGGGAAGAAGGTTACGGCGAGGTGGCCAGCCTCTTTCGCGCCGCCGCCAAGGCGGAAGAGATTCACGCCAACAATCACGCCGTCGTGATCCGCAAGCTGGGCGCGGAACCTAAAGCTGACATTCATGCTCCGGAGGTCAAGTCCACCCGGGAAAACCTCGCGGTCGCAATCGCCGGCGAGACTTACGAGCGCGACACGATGTATCCGGAATTCATTGCCGAGGCAAAAGCGGCGAAGAACTCCGACGCCCTCAAAACCTTCACCTACGCCATCAAGACTGAAGCCGAACACGCTCGTCTCTATACGGAAGCGCTGAACAAACTGGAGACCTTGAAGGGCGCCAGCAAACAGTATTTCGTTTGCCGGGTGTGCGGCTACACCACGGAGAACCTCAATTTCCTGCGTTGCCTGGTCTGCGGAGTAGCAAAAGAGGAATACGTTCGCGTGAGCTAGGGTCAGTGCTTTGGCGCAGTGATAGACGAAGCGGCGCGTGAGAGGGTTGACGAGAGAACTCGGCCAGAGGCTCTCGGGCGGCCCTTTCACTATTTTGTGAGCGATTTTGGACGGGCAAAATCCGAGGCTGAAGCCAAAGGGCACTCAGGTGAGCGCGACTTTTCCTGAAATCTCCAGTCCGGTCCGGCGCAGCAAAGCGGCGACGGTATCCTCGTTCAGCCGGGTCGCGTCGTACTCCACCCGAACCGATCGTGCGGCTTCGTTGAAGCGGATTCCGCGAACGCCATATACTTCACGGACGTAGTCCAACGCCTGCATGGTCGCCTCGGTCGGCGTCATCCCGTAACTGAAGCAAACATCCACAGAGGTCATGTGCGGCTGGTCCTTTGCGAGGTACGAGGGCATTTCGGAACCCTTGTACGATCAACTTACGTCTTACTATATAGCAAGAAGGTAGGATAGAGCGCATCGGCCGACTGACATGGAAGAGGAAGAGCGAGTGAACAACGTTCAAGCTGCTGATGGAACCCGGAGCAAAGATCCGGTGTGCGGGATGATGGTGGACCCCTCTACGGCTCGCGGCGGCAGCCACGTGCATAAAGGGAATACGTATTTCTTCTGCAATCCGCGCTGCCGCGAACGCTTTGCGGCTGATCCGGAGAAGTACCTGGACCCCGCCTACAAACCTGGCGGAATGGGCGGAATGAGCGGCATGGTACAACTGGGCGGAATCTCACCCCAGCAGACGCAACAGCAGCCTCTGCCGGGGACCCCGATCGCACTCGCGCCCAAGCCGGCTGCTCTCCCAACTGCCACCGTCGGCGCACTCCCAACGCATGACAAGCCGGCCGAGAACGCGAGTTCCACGGAAGCCAAGCCCGAAGCCCCGCCACAGGCGATTTATACCTGTCCGATGGACCCCGAGGTCAGGCAGAGCGGCCCCGGCGTTTGTCCGGTCTGCGGCATGGCGTTGGAGCCGGAGACGATCGAGTTGCCGGCAGTCAAGACCGAGTACGTCTGCCCAATGCATCCTGAAGTGGTCCGCGACGAACCGGGTGCATGTCCAATCTGCGGCATGGCGCTGGAGCCGCGAACCGCATCCGCCGCACCGCCGGAAAATCCCGAACTCCGCGACATGAGTCATCGGCTCAAGGTATCGCTCTGGCTGGGTGTGCCGCTGCTGGCGCTTGCCATGGCGCACATGGCGACGCCGCTTGCGCATGCGGTCAGGGCAGACCTGGTGGCGTGGATCGAGTTGCTGCTGGCCAGCCCGATTGTGGTCTGGTGCGGCCTGCCGTTTTTCGAACGCGCGCGCAATTCGTTCCGCTTTCGCAGCCCCAACATGTTCACCCTGATCGGCATCGGCGTGGGGGCCGCGTACGGATACAGCGTGTTGGCCACCCTGTTGCCGGGTATTTTTCCAGCCTCGCTGCGCGGAGACTACGGACAGCCGCCTGTCTACTTCGAGGCGGCCGCGGCGATCACGATTCTGGTCTTGGTAGGGCAAGTGCTGGAGTTGCGTGCGCGTGCACAAACCAGCAGCGCGATTCGTTCGCTGCTCGATCTTTCGCCGCGCACGGCGCGCCTCGTCGAAGACAACGGCGCCGAGCGCGACATTTCTCTGGAACAGGTCCAGGTGGGCAACCGGCTGCGCGTGCGTCCGGGAGAAAAAGTTCCTGTCGACGGCGTTGTGCTGGAAGGCCAGAGCACGGTCGATGAGTCCATGCTGACCGGCGAGGCGATGCCGGTGGAAAAAGCGCCGGGAGCGCGTGTCGTCGGCGCAACCGTAAACGGTACGGGCACCATGCTAATGCGGGCCGAACGCGTCGGCAGCGAAACCGTGCTTGCCCAGATTGTGCGCATGGTCGGTGAAGCGCAGCGCAGCCGCGCGCCCATCCAGCGCCTTGCCGACCGCGTTGCCGGGGTGTTCGTTCCCGCCGTGATCGGTGCTTCCGGGCTGACGTTTCTGGCGTGGCTCATCTGGGGACCGCAGCCGCGTTTCGTGTACGCATTGGTCAATGCAGTAGCGGTGCTGATCATCGCCTGTCCGTGCGCGCTCGGGCTGGCGACGCCAATGGCGATCATGGTGGGCACTGGGCGGGGCGCTCGCGCCGGCGTGTTATTCAAGAACGCCGAAGCCCTGGAGCGGCTCGAAAAAGTCAACACCCTGCTGGTCGACAAGACCGGAACCATCACCATGGGAAAGCCGACGCTGGAAGCGGTTGTCGCAGCGCCGCATTTCAGCGAGGAGCAGGTGGTGGTATGGGCCGCCAGTCTGGAGGCCGGCAGCGAGCACCCGCTGGCGCGCGCCATTACCGAAGCGGCAACGGCCAACGCCTTGACGCTGAGGCCGCAATCCAGCTTTCGGACTGTCCCCGGCAAGGGCGTGGTTGGCGACGTGGACGCGCACCGGGTGCTGGTTGGAACCGTCGCCATGCTGGCTGAAGACGGCGTGGAGACATCAGCTCTCGAATCCGCCGCCGAACAGTTGCGCCGCGAAGGCCACACCGTCACCTTGGTCGCCGTCGACGGCAAACTCGCGGGCTTGCTGGGCATTGCGGACGCGATCAAGCCCACGTCGTTCGAGGCGATACGCGAGCTCATGCACGATGGGATTCGCGTGGCTATGATCACCGGGGATAACCGCACGACAGCGCAAGCCGTCGCCCGCAAACTCGGCTTGGCGGAGTTCTACGCGGAAGTGCTGCCTGAGCAGAAGAACCAGGTGGTACGCGAGCAGCAGGAGCAGGGAAGAGTTGTGGCCATGGCGGGCGACGGCATCAACGACGCGCCGGCCCTGGCGCAGGCCGACGTGGGAATCGCGATGGCGACCGGAACCGACGTGGCGATTCAGTCGGCGGGGGTGACCGTCATGGGCGGCGACCTGCGCGGCATTGTGCGCGCCCGCCGGTTGAGCAAGGCGGTGATGCGGAATATCCGGCAAAACCTGTTCTTCGCGTTCGTCTACAACTCGGTGGGAGTGCCGGTCGCGGCGGGCATTCTCTATCCGTTTTTTGGCGTGCTGCTGAGCCCGATCATCGCGGCGGCGGCCATGAGCCTGAGCTCCGTCTCGGTGATTTCCAACTCGCTCAGGCTGCGCCGGGAGAAGCTGTAGGCGAGAGCAGCGGCCCCGGGACTGGCCCAGATGTTCGCCCTACATTTATACTAAAAGCAATATGGGGATTTTGAGGAATATCGCCGCCATCGCCAAGGGCATGAGCGTTACCTTCCGGGAGATGTTTGCCCCCACTCAGGTCGAGAACTATCCCGATGGCCCCGGGCCGCTCAGAGGAGCCATGTTTCAAGAGCGCTTCCGCGGCATGCACGTTCTGCAGCGCGATGAAAATGGCCTGGAGAAGTGCGTCGCCTGTTTTCTTTGCGCGGCCGCCTGCCCGTCCAATTGTATTTACATTGAAGCGGCTGAAAACATGGCGGAGAACCGCGTCAGCGGCGCCGAGCGCTACGCCAAGGTCTACAACATCGACTACAACCGCTGCATCTTTTGCGGCTATTGCGTCGAGGCTTGTCCGACGGACGCCATCACGCACGGCCACGGTTTCGAGTTGGCCACGTTGAACGCCACCAATCTTGTCTACCGCAAGGAGCAGTTGCTCGCGCCCGTTCCGGCGCACGTCGGTCAAAACGCGGTGTTCAACCGCACGGAAGAAGACAAGCAGCGAATGCTGATGCGTTAGCATAGTTCTCGAATATTTGTGACACAACGTAGGATGTCATGCTGAGCGTAACCGGGGTCCCCGGCGACGGCCGCTTTTGCTCCTGGTGGCCCATTCAAGCCTTCTGTTGGCTTGAGTGGGATGGAGAGGCGAAGCATCCCATGAAAATGTCCCACTCCGTGCCGGTCGGTTTTTTTTGAGTTCCTTCGCTTCACTCAGGATTTCGGCAGGCGGCTCAAACGCCGCCTCAACGCCTCAAGTTCGTGGTGCCTGCCGTATCCTATAGACAGCATCCCGCTTTCCAGGTGATTGCACTTATGGGTGATTTCCTCCAGACGGTGAATGAGCGCGTTGTCGTTTACGACGGCGCCATGGGGACCAATATTCAATTTCGCAATCCCACTCCCGACGATTATTGGGGCAAGGAGGGCTGCAATGAATTGCTGGTGCTCAGCCGTCCGGACATCATCCGCGACATTCATGCCGACTTCCTGAAGGTCGGTTGCGACGTAATCGAAACTGATACTTTCGGTGCTTCGCGCATCGTGCTGGCCGAGTACGGGATCGAGGACCGCGTTGCCGAGCTGAATGTCGCGGCGGTCAAACTCGCCCGCTCCGTCGCGGCGGAATTTTCCACCTCGCGCAGGCCGCGCTTTGTGGCCGGCTCCATTGGGCCGACGACGAAGTTGCCATCGCTCGAGCACATCGGCTTCGACGACATGCGCGCCGCCTACGTCGAGCAGATCTCCGCGTTGATCGATGCCGGCGTTGACGTGCTGCTGATCGAGACCTGCCAGGACCTGCTGCAAGCCAAGATTGCGACGATTGCGGCGCTCGACGTGATGCGGGGAAAAGGCAAGCGGCTTCCGCTGCAGGTGCAAGTGACGCTGGAAGCTTCTGGAACCATGCTGCTGGGCACCGAAATCGGAGCCGCGCTGACCGCTTTGGAAGTGTATGACGTGGACGCCATCGGCCTGAACTGCGCCACCGGGCCCAGGGAGATGAACGATGCCGTCCGTTACCTCAGCGTCAATTCCTCCAAGCACGTCTCGGTGCTGCCCAATGCCGGCCTGCCGCAGAATGTCGGCGGACGCGCGGTTTATGCCCTGTCTCCGCAGGAGCTGGCCGATTATCATTGCCGCTTCGTGCTGGACTACGGGGTGCGCATCGTCGGCGGGTGTTGCGGAACCACTCCCGAACACCTCAAAGCTGTCGTCGATGCGGTCGGCGAACTTCAGCCCGCGGCGCGCAACGTGGCACCCGTAGCAGCGGTCGCCAGCGCCTACACGATGGTTCCGCTGGACCTCGAACCGAAGCCGTTGATCGTGGCCGAGGAGATGAACACCACGACGCGCCTCGAACACTTCCGCAACCTGGTCAGGGCGCAGGACTACGACGCCATTCTCACGCTTGCCAAAAAGCTGGTGAACGAAGGCTCGCACATGCTCGACCTCTGCTGCGCCATTGTGGGCGAGGATGAAAAGAGCTACATGAGTTCGGTGCTGGAGAAGATTGCCACCCGCGTGCCCGCGCCGATCCTGGTGGACTCGACCGAGGCCGACGTTATCGAGGAGGCGCTCAAGCGAATCCCCGGCAAGGCAATCATCAATTCCATCAACCTGGAAGATGGCGAGAAGCGAACCGGCCGCGTGCTGCCCATGGCCAAGCGCTTCGGCGCCGCGGTCATTGCCCTCACCATTGACGAAGAAGGCATGGCGTTGACCGCCGGGCGCAAGCTCGCCATTGCCCGCCGCATCTACAAACTGGCGACGAAGAAGTACGGGGTGCGTCCGCAGGAGCTGATCTTCGATGCGCTCACCCTGCCCATTTCGACGGGTCAGGAAGAGTACCGCACGGCCGCCGTGGAGACGCTGGAAGCAGTCAGGCGCATCAAGCAGGAACTGCCCGACGTGAAAACGATTCTCGGCGTCAGCAACGTTTCATTCGGACTGAATGCCTATGCGCGGCGCGTGTTGAACTCGGTCTTCATGCACGAAGCAGTCGAGTGCGGGCTCGATATGGCGATTGTCAACTACAGCAAAATTTATCCGTTATACAAAATTCCTGAAGCGGAAGTTGAGCTTGCCCGGAAGCTGATTTTTCAGGACGGCTCGGTTGGCGATCCGTTGCAGGCTTACATGGCGCACTTCGCCGCCATGCAAGGCCAGAGCGAGATCGCGCCCACCGCCCACGTCGAGTCGCTCTCCATCGAAGACAAGCTCAAGTACTGCATTATTCAGGGCGAGAAAGTGATTGGCGATGGCGCGGAGAAACGAAGCCTCGAGCAACTGCTGGAAGAAGCCTTAACCCGGTATACGCCGCTGGAGTTGATCAACAACGTGCTGCTGGATGGCATGCGCACCGTGGGTGACCTCTTCGGGGCGCGCAAAATGCAGCTCCCATCGGTGCTTGACTCCGCCTCGGTGATGAAGGCCGCCGTCGCTTACCTTGAGCCCAAGATGGAAAGACTGGAAGGCTCGCGGAAGGGCACGATGGTTCTGGCGACCGTCAAAGGCGATGTGCACGACATCGGCAAGAACCTGGTCGACATCATCCTGAGCAACAACGGGTACAAGGTAGTGAATCTCGGCATCAAGCAACCGGCGGACAGCATCATCCACGCCGCTCAGGAGCACCGTGCCGACGCCATCGGCCTCAGCGGACTGCTGGTGAAGTCAACCTTGGAGATGAAATACGTTATCCAGGATCTCGAACGGCAAGCGCTCGGCTTTCCGGTAATCTGTGGCGGCGCAGCGCTCACTCGCAAGTACGTCGAGGACGACCTGCGGCGCGAGTATTCCTCCGCCGTTTTCTATGCCGAGGACGCTTTTGCCGGGCTGCACTACATGGAGTCGCTGGCCGGCGTCGAGCGTGAGCAGGCGATTGCCGCGGGCCGCGTGGTGAAAGAGTTCGCGCGCCGGACGGCTTCCGGTGGAGAAGCGCCGGCAACTCCACGCGATGCGGTTCCCGCGGCGCCCAACGTTCCGCAGCCGCCGTTCTGGGGCACGCGCGTTTGCCGCGACTTCGACTTGCGCGACATATTTCCTTACATCAACGAAACCGCGCTGTTCAAGAACCAGTGGCAGCTCAAGAGCGCTTCGCAACAGGATTATCTCCGGCTCGTCGAAGAAAAATTTCGGCCCATCCTGCGCCAATTGGAGAGCGAAGTTATTACCGCCGGATGGTTTGCGCCTGCCGTCGTCTACGGTTTTTTCCCTTGCCAGGGCGAAGGAAACGACCTCATCGTCTACGAGCCCCAGGGCGAGTTGCGGGCCGGTTGCGCCGCGCCGCACGATCTCCGCGAGATGGTCCGCTTCACGTTGCCCCGCCAGCACGAAGGCCGCCAGCTCTCCATCACGGATTACTTCCTGCCGCGCGCCTCCGGACGCGTCGATGTCGTCGGCATGTCGGTGGTCACCATCGGGCCAACGGCTTCGGTCGAAACGCAGCGGCTGTTTGAGAAGGGTGAGTACACCCGCTATCTCTACCTGCACGGCCTGAGCGTGGAAACCGCCGAGGCACTGGCCGAATACACGCACAAAAAGATCAGGGAAGAGCTGGGCATCGCCGGCGATGACGCCGAACGCATCAGCGATCTGTTTCACCAGAAGTATCGTGGCTCGAGATATTCGTTCGGCTATCCCGCCTGCCCGAACCTGGAGGACCAGACGAAACTCTTCGCGCTGCTTAAGCCCGAGGAGGCGATCGGAGTTCGCCTGACTTCGACCTATCTGATCGAACCCGAGCAGAGCACGTCGGCCATCATCGTCCACCATCCAGGCGCGAAGTATTTCGTGGTGTAGAGCGTGCCCACATTCGCGGAGCTAGAGTGGTTCCAAAGTTGGTTAGGTGCCCCAGGTCCCGCGCCGCGCAGTTGAGGCGCTGACCTGGGGTAGTTTCTTCGCAAAATCGTTGGGAGGGTGGCCCATGTTTGCCTTCTGTTGGCAAACGTGGGGTAGTTCAGGACTCCACGCATTCATACTCGGGAGTGCAGGCTGGGACGAGCCGCAAAGCTTTTTGTTACACTGGTCGGAGACAACTGAATAGCTGCAAGTCCTCATGCGGAGAGGTGCGTGAGCGGTTGAAACGAGCCGCCTCGAAAGCGGCCGTACCTTGACGGGTACCGGGGGTTCGAATCCCTCCCTCTCCGCCAGTCCTTTAAATACAATCACTTAGCGGCTCGGCTACCAAGCGTGGCTACCGAATTACTGATTCTTCCTCAGTTCTCAGTATTGGGCTCAGAGGAAGCAATCATGACCGTGAGCCTGTGGATTCGAAAGACCGCAAACGGCAAGCGCCGCTACGTTAAGCCCAACAAGAACAAAATTTACCCTGATGACACTGTCTTC
>JBEKBO010000091.1:0-21472 GCA_050015355.1 Candidatus Korobacteraceae bacterium
CGGAAATGATCAGCGAGAGATGTTCCAGAGTCTTGGTCCTCAAGCCGTAACTCTGGCTCGACCCCAGCGGTGCTTATGCACCGCCTAAAAAAACTGTCGCTTGACAATGCCTTCGTTCTTATTGATGGGCGAGTCTCTCGGGCGAGAGCGGATCGAGAGCCTCGGCGCAGGCGGTCAAGTCAACGGCGCAACCGGATTCGGCCGGTATCCAGGCTGGCAGGCGCTTCCATCCAACAATAGATGTACTGTCATTGAGACGAGTATTATTATCCGCATCCGCAATCTTCCTAAAACGGCTAAGCCGAAGGAGCTTCGATGGGATCAGTGGCTACGACTGAAAACTTGCAGAAATTAATTCCCAAAGCCAGGTGGTGGCGGATTATCCCGCCGACAATCATCATCTACATCATCGCTTACATGGACCGGGTGAATATCGGTTTTGCCATGGCCGGAGGCATGAATCAGGCATTGGGAATGACGAAGGCGGTGGCCGGATTGGCAGCCGGAATGTTTTTCTGGGGATACCTGGTGTTGCAGATCCCCGGGGGACACCTTGCCGAACATGGCAGCGCGAAAAAGTTCATCGCCTGGACGATCCTCGGCTGGGGCAGCATTTCGTTCCTGACGGGGTTTGTCCATAATAGCTGGCAGTTGCTCATCATGCGTTTTCTGCTGGGAGTGGCGGAAGGCGGGGTTTATCCGGCGGTCCTGGTGGTGATTGGCAAGTGGTTTCCGCAAAAGGAGCTCGGACGCGCCAACGGTCTATTTTTAATCAGCCTGCCATTGTCCGCCGCGGTCACCAATCCGATTTCGGGCTGGGTGGTTACCCAATATAGCTGGCGCGGGCTGTTCTTCTTTGAGGGCATCGTGTCGCTGGCGTTGATCGCGATCTGGTTGCCGCTGATCAGCGACCGTCCCGAAGAAGCCAAGTGGATTTCCGCGGCGGAAAAAGAGTACCTGCTGACGACTCTGGCGAAAGAAAAAGCTATTGCCGTAGCAAACATGAAGAAGGCCAGCGAGGTGAAATGGTCCTATAAGCGACTGTTTATGGACAAGAACATCTGGATCATGGCAATCCTGTATGTCTGCTACACCTCGGGCACATACGGGTACCTGATCTGGTTGCCGACGCTGCTGAAGGACCTCACCAAGATGAGCCTGACCAACGTAGGCTGGCTCAGCGCAGTGCCGCTGGCTGCCGCCGTGGTTGGCGTGTATTGGTTTGGCGCGCTTTCAGACCGGAAAGGGAATCGCCGAATCTGGTGTGCGAACGCACTTTGGGGCTTCGGCGCTGCGTTCTGGTTTGCCACGCTGTTCCCGAAACACATCTGGCTTTCCTACGGGCTGATCTGCGTAACCGGACTGCTTTCCAAAGCGATGCAGAGCCCATGCTGGTCAATGCCTGCGCTGGTGTTTCCGCCCGGAGTCGCCGGCGGAGCCAGGGGCATCATCAATGGCATCGGCAATCTAGGCGGGTTCATCGGGCCGGTGTTGGTTGGCTGGTTTTCGACGAAGTTCGGAAGCATGAACTACGGCATCTACAGTTTGGCAGTCATCCTGGTGATCGGCGGCTCAGTCACCATGCTCATGCCAAAGGTGACCGCCGGCTATAAGTACCAGGAGCAGGCAAAGGTCGCGGAGAAGGCTGGTTAGGTAGGAAAAGCAGATCCTTCGCTAGGCGGCGAGTGTGATGTCAAGGCTCGCGGAGACTGGTCCGGCCAGTCTGCGCGGCAAGTGCATGATGCGCTCCCACTGCAACCAGCAACGGTCGGCGGCGGTGGGAACCGGTGCCATCAGTTCGGCGGCCCGGCGCCACTCCAGCGCGGCCGTGATGGTGTATCCGTCCCGTTCGTCTCGCTGCGCCGCGTGGCAATATGCGATTCCGATCATGAGACCGGAGATGAGCGCCAACGCGTATCTCCAATCAATCATTCGCCGGGCAATCCTGGTATTCTGCTTTGCCACAATCTTCATGGTTCCCACTGACCTTCGACGCCGCCGAGCGTAACGCTCGAGCAGGGTATTCTGCTTTGCCACAATCTTCATGACTCCAACCAACCTTCGACGCCGCCGAGCGTAATGCTCAAGCGGCTTCCACTACTGATAACCAAGGTCGAGGAGAAAAGTTCCTCAGGGGATCAGGGGGAAGAAAGAAAGATAGTTGGCGCCGATTGGTCGCCCGCGCGGCGAAACGGCATGGATGGCTTACAGGCGCGGGTTTTCGCCAAGTGCTGGTGTTGATTGGACGAAAGTGTCACATGGCGATGTGAGCATTGTACTTGAGCCGAAGATGAATTCCGTTGTTTATAGATATCCACGTTGGATCATCGAGTAACGTGAGCGGTGAATCCCGAGTGGTTACTCGGGGGCCGTGCACCGTGAGCAAGGTAAGGTTTACCGATGCCATCATACGGGTTCGACATTATTGAAAGCTGTACCGCCTGCACGATCAAAGGCGATAGAAGGTTCTGCGACCTGCCCGAGCGCACGCTCCGGGCATTTGAGACCCTGAGATACACGACAGTTTTTCCCCGGGGCGCAGTTTTGTTCGCGGAGAGCCATGAACCGCGGGGCGTTTTCATCCTATGCCGCGGCCGCGTCAAGCTTTCCTTCTCCTCGGCGGAGGGCAAGACGGTAATTATGAGGATCGCCGAGGCGGGAGAAGTGCTCGGCCTGAGCGCGACAGTCTCCGGCCAGCCCTACCTGGTGACCGCCGAGACGATCGAGTCCTGCCAGATCAACTTCATCAAGCGCGACGACTTTCTCCGCTTTCTGGCCGGCCACGCCGAAGCTTGCTTCCGCGTCGACCAGCAGTTGGCCGAAAAATACAATTTCGCGTGCCGTGAATTGCGTTCGTTCAACATGGCGCAATCGGCCGCCGAGAAGGTAGCCAAACTGCTGCTGGACTGGATGATTCGCGCGGGGGAAGCAGAGCAGCCGGAACCCCATTTCAGGCTTCTGCTTACCCACGAGGAGATGGGCCAGATGATCGCGGCATCGCGCGAAACCGTGACCCGGGTGCTCATGGAGTTCAAGAAGCGGCACATTGTGCGAACCAAAGGAACGACTCTGATTGTTCGCAACAAGGACGCCTTGAATTCCCTGGCCACCGCAACCCAGTTCATCAAACTGCGCTGATTACCGCCCCACTACGCGCAAAAGCAGCGCGTCGCGGGGTGGTAGCCGCGCCCCTTCAAAAACTATCCCGAACTCGCTCTAAAGCAGTTCCACAGAAGGTGTAGCCCATTCTTACAGAAGAAATGCATAGACCCTCACGTCGCGCCGCCGACAACAGGCGGCGCTCCTCAGGGTGACACGTTCAACGGTTTGCGGCTAGGGTACGCCAACTCCGTAACCGCTCTAATAATCCAGCGGCAGTTGCTGGAGGTGCTCCATGGTGAGCACGGGACCCTCTTTGCACACGTAGTGGGAGCCCACGTTGCAGCGCCCGCATTTGCCAACGCCGCACTTCATGCGGTTCTCAAGGCTGGTGTAAACCGAGGCCGGGCTGATCGCCATCTTCCGCAGCACGGGCAGGGTGTTCTTGATCATGATTGGCGGTCCAATCACCAGAACCACCGGGTCTTTGGACGATACCTGCGCGCGCTCGAAGACGGTGGGAACAAAACCGATATCCCCTTTCCAGTCCGGGGTCTCGCCGCCCGGATCGACGCAGGTCACCACCCGCACGCGCTCGTGCTTTGCCCATTCCGCCAACTCGTCCACATAAACCAGATCAGCCACGGTGCGCGCGCCATAGACAACCGTGATCTCGCCGAAATCGGCGCGGTTTTCCAAGGCATACCAGATGGCGCAGCGAATCGGCGGCATGGCGATTCCGCCGCCGAGAAAGATCAGATCGTGTCCCTTCCACACATCCATCGGGTAGCCGTTCCCGTAGGGCCCGCGGAAGCCGATAACGTCGCCGACTTCGATCTTCCACATGGCTTCGGTAACTCTGCCGACTTTGCGGAAGCAGAACTCGATGCGGTCTTTCCAGTTCGAACTCGAACAGATGTTAAAGGTCGATTCGCCGTATCCGAAGACGGAGAAGATGCCGAACTGGCCGACTTGAAACGAGAACGTCCGGGCGCGCTCGGGATCAAGAAAGCGCAGGGCAACCGATTTGACGTCGATGGTTTGCTGCCGGACGGCGATCACTTCCATGAGTTCGGGTTTATAGATGTTGGCCATGTTGAATCTCAGTCAGCATGTTCAGCACGCCCAGGCCCACCGGGCAGTTGCGTACGCAATTACCGCAGCCGGTGCAGAGGATCTCGCCGAACTTTTCTGGATAGATTGAAAACTTGTGCAGAATGCGCTGCCGCTGACGCGCGGGTTGAAGCGCTCTCGGATTGTGTCCGGAGGCGTGAAGCGTGAAGATCGGGAACTGGCATGTGTCCCAGGTCCTGACGCGAGCGTTGCCGGCGACCGCTCCGGCGTCGACGATGTCGAAGCAGTGGCACGTGGGGCAGGAGAATGCGCAAACGCCGCATGCCATGCAGGTCCGCCCATGCTCGGCCCAAAGCGCGTCCTCGAAGTGCCCGTCGACGAAAGCTCGAATCTTGCCGGGATCAAACTTGCGTTCGGGAGCCGGCGCGGCCTTCCCCGATTCCTCTGAAGTTTCAGTCTTGCCGGAGAACAGCGCTCGGCCCTTCTGGGTGATGCATCGCACCTCGTAACGGCCGCTGCCGAGAGTCAGCAAGATCGCATCGCTGCCGCGAGCGTCGTCCGGAGCAAGGCCGACGGAGGTGCAGAAGCAAGATTCGTCCGCCACGCTACAGGCAACGGTAACGATGGTGGTCGCGGCCCGGCGGCGGTTGTAGAAATCGTCCGCGAAATCCCAGTTGAAGACATGGTCCAGGATAGGCAGGGCCGCGGCGTCGCACGGACGGGCGGCGATGATCAACTGCTCCGCGAACTCCTGGGCGGGCTCGATCAACTCTATGTTGCGGCCCCGGGTGCGGTATTGGTAAAGCGTTTCCAGCTTGGGAAAGAAGAACTCCTTGATGGAGTTGGCGGGACGCACAGAGCCGCCGGGAGTAGACTCGATCAGCAGGGGCTCGGGCGACTGCAGCGGCCTGTAGAGCACGCGATCCTTGATTCGAACCGGTCCGACGACCCTTCGGCCGCCGCTGATCCACTCGCCCGCAAGCTGCCGTAGCTTGGATTCCGTGATTAGCTCGCTCACCCGATGAACTCCTCTTTGTCCTGTTGCGAGAACGCACCGACAAGCAGTTCCGCCGACGGGTCAACCCCCGCTTGATAACCGAAGTGCTTTTTGGCGGCTCTGGCCAACTGCATGTTCAGCAGTCCGAGGTCGATCCCCACCGGACAGGCCTGAGCGCACGCGCCGCATCCGATGCAGCGGCCGGCCAGGTGAAAGGCGCGCGCGATGTGCCATGCGAAGTTTCCCTTGGTGCCCGGCGCCGGGTCGATACTGATGGGCTGGTTCTTGTCGACGATGCAGCGCTCGCAGTAGCACATGGAACATACCTGGCGGCAGGCATAACATTTCACGCAGCGATCGAACTCCTGCACCCAGAAGGCCATGCGCTCGCCGCGTGACATTTCCATCAGCGAGTCCAGTTTGCCCGGCCGCGGAGTTGGCGTTTGGTCGGGGAGCTGCCCGACGGTAGTGTCCGCGAAACGAGGCGTTCTTACGGCGCAGTTCGCGCAACGTGGCTGCTCCATGCCGTCGCAGGCCATGCCGATGACGTGCAAATCCTTACGTTCGAACTGCGATTCCTTTTCCAGCACCACCAGCGAGCGCTCATCGCAGGCCTTGACCACGATGGCCGCTTTGCCGAGCGCGTTGACTTCCTTGCGCTTGAGATACATCGCCAGGTTCGCGGTCGAGCGATTGTTCCAGACGAGCCGATCGGCATCCTCAGGCCGCGTCACCAGCACTGGACCGCGCTCGCCATAACCGATCACTACCTTCACCGTGCCCTCCGCCAGCAGCTTGCGGGCTTCGGCGCGCAGCTTGTTCTCTGTGGCAAAGGTTTGGAGCTGGAAAGGCTTCGACTGCGGCTGCGGCAAGTCTTTCGCCAATGCCGGGGCGGCCGCGTAAAGTTCCGTGTAAGGGCCGAGCTTGCGCGTTTTTTCGGTGATGTCGGTAACGACCTGCTGGAATTTTTTGCCCTCGGCGGCCGATATCCACGTGAAGTGGATGCGCTCAAGATCGAACCCGAGCAGGTCGAGCAGTTCACGAAACAGAATCCACCGCCGCCGGGCGTGGTAGTTGCCGGAGGTGTAGTGGCAATCGCCGGGATGACATCCGGAGACGAGGACGGCGTCGGCACCGACTTCGAAAGCCTTGACGAGCAGGTTGAAATCAATGCGACCGGTGCAGGGCAGCCGGACGATGCGAATGTTCGGCGGATACTCCAGCCGTGTTGTACCCGCCAGATCGGCGCCCAGGTAAGTGCACCAGTTGCAAACGTAAGCCAGGATCTTCGGCTCAAATTGGGTCGCATCATTCATGCCATGCTCTCGACCATCGCGTAGATCTGCTGCTCGGTGAAGCCCTGCAGCTCAATGCTCTTGGAAGGACAAACGGAAACGCAGGTTCCGCAACCCATGCACAGGCCGGGGTTCACGCGCGCCGTGTGCTTGATGAAAACGCCACGCCCGGTCCGCACCTCGGCGCGATCGATGGCGTGATAGGCGCAGGCCCGGACGCAGGTGTAGCAGGCCGCGCAGGTCTGTTCGCTAACGCCGGCGATCTCCGGTTCGCGGAGCAGGTGATCGGCCGCCAGCGTAATCTGCACTTTGCTGGCCGCCGCCGAAGCCTGCGCCACCGATTCGGGGATGTCCTTGGGCGCATGCACCGCGCCGGCGATGTAGATGCCGGCCGTATTGGTCTCGACGGGCCGCAGCTTGGGGTGCGACTCCAGCAGGAAGCCATGCTCGTCGTAGCCAACGTTCAGCTTCTGGGCAAGTTCCTCGATGCCGGGCGCCGGGCGCATGGCTGACGCCAGCACCACCAGGTCGGCTTCTACCGTAATCGGCATTCCGGAGAGCGTGTCCGCGCCGCGCACCATCAACTTCCCGTTTTCCTGGGTGATCTTGGAAACCCGGCCGCGATAATAGTTTGCGCCGTCCTGCTCGATGGCGCGCCGCACGAACTCGTCGTAGCCTTTGCCGCCCGAACGGATGTCCATGTAGAAGACATGCGCTTGCCCGTCATGCACCTTGTGTTTGTAGAGCATGGTGTGCTTGGCGGTGTACATGCAGCAAATCTTGGAGCAGTAAGCGACGCCTTTCGCGTTGTCGCGCGAGCCGACGCAGGCGATGAAGGCCACGTTCTTGGGAATCGCGCCGTCCGACGGCCTCTTCAGCACGCCGCCGGTCGGCCCGGAGGCGGATACCAGACGCTCGAACTGGAGCGAATCGATCACATCCTTATATTTGCCGTATCCGTATTCGCCGTAGCCGCTCAGCGATTTCTTGTCCTGCTCCTTGGAAATACTGTAGAGCGTGTAACCGGTGGCAACTACGACGGCGCCAACGCTTTCTTCGACGAACTTCTCCTGGTCATTGAAGTCGATTGCCCCGGCCTTGCACTTCTTGGCGCAGATTTCGCAACCTTTGCCGCGCTTCAGCCGCGTGCAGTTGATCTTGTCAATCACGGGACGGGCCGGCACCGCCTGCGGAAACGGGATGTAGATCGCCGGGCGATTGCCCATGCCGTAATCGAATTCGCTGGGATTCTTCTTGATCGGGCAACTGTTCCAGCAGTCGCCGCAGCCCGTGCACTTGCTCATGTCCACGTAGCGGGGCTTCTGCCGGATCTTAACTTTGAAGTTGCCGATGAAGCCCTCGACGGCCTCCACCTCGGAATAGCTGTAAAGCTTGATGCGCGGATGCTGGCCGACTTCCACCATGCGCGGAGTCAGGATGCACTGCGAGCAGTCCAGGGTTGGGAAGGTCTCGGAAAGGCCGGCCATCTTGCCGCCGATGGCAGGCTCGCGCTCCACCATCACCACTTCGTAGCCGGCGTCGGCGATGTCGAGCGCCGCCTGAATCCCGGCGACTCCACCGCCGATGACCATCGCACGGCGCGTCACCGGCACACTGATGGGAGCCAGCGCCCGGTCGTTGCGCACCTTCTGCACGGACATGCGGATAATGTCGATCGCCTTATGGGTGGCGGCCCCGCGGTCATGGTGTACCCACGAGCAATGCTCGCGGACGTTGGCCATCTCCACCAGGTATGGATTCAGTCCCGCGGTTTGCGCGGCTTTGCGGAAGGTCTTGAGGTGCATGTGCGGCGAACAGGAGGCAACGACGATGCCATCCAAATGCTCGGAGGCGATCTTCTCGCGCACGATGCTCTGTCCCGGGTCCGAGCACATGTACTTGTAGTTCAAGGAGCAGACGACTCCAGGCAGCTCGCCAATCTGCTTGGCGACTTCATCCACGTCGACCGTGCGCGCGATATTTTCGCCGCACCAGCACGTAAAGACACCGATTCTGGACATGATCTAGTGTTCCGATCCGGAATCCCCGGCGACTGCCTTTGCCGCACTCGCTGTGGCGGAAGGTCCGGAGTTCTCGCCGACCGCCGTTTTTGCACTCGTAGGCGCGGGGGTAACGAAATGCCGGTCGATGCCCAACTGCTCGCCGGACAAGCCCAAAGCCAGCCCGACAACGTCGGACAGGTAATACACCATCAGGTCGAGCTTCTTGCCGTACTTGCGTTCCACTGCCGCCTGCTTCATGTCAAGGTTGACGTGGCACATGGGGCAGGCGACGACGACGCAGTTCGCGCCGTGCTCGACAGCGTTGCTAAGAATCTTGCAAGCGAGTTCCAATACCGTGTCTTCGCTCGCCATGGTCATGCCCGCGCCGCAACACTCGGTCTTGTAACTCCACTCCACCGTCTTGGCGCCGAGCGCCGCCAGCAGCGTTTCCATGGACTTGGGTTGTTCGAAGTCGTCGAACTTGACGACGCCCGGCGGGCGAAGCAGCAGGCAGCCGTAGTAACACGCCGCCGTCATCGATTCGAGCGGTTGCTTGACGGCTGTCTTGAGACGATCTCCGCCGATGTTCTCGAACAACTGGATGAGGTTGAGGACCTCGGCGTCTCCGCGAAGCTCGGCTTCGACGATCTGCGATAGCTCCTGGCGCACGCTATCGTCGGCGACCGCCTGGCGCACCTTCAGAAGTTGCATCGAACACAGCGGACAGGGGGCAAAAACTTCTTTAAATCCGTCGCGTTCGGCCAGGGCCAGATTCCTGGCGGGAAGGGCCAGAGCCAGCTTGTGGTTCAGCGAGTGCGCCGCCGTCGCTCCGCAACAGATCCAGTCCTTCACTTCCTGGAGGCTGACGCCAAGCGCGCCCAAGCAGGCTTTCAGCGACTGATCGTAGTCATTGGACGAGCCATGCAGCGCGCATCCGGGATAGTAGCCGATGTTCATTTGGCGACGGCCTCCACGGGAGCCCCGGCGGGGGATGGCGCGCAACGGGCGTAAATGCGGCCGACAACCGCGCAATCGCGCACCCGTTCGGATGCCAGATGCAGCTTCTTACGCGACATTAGCTGCGGAGCCAGCCCGGCATCCTTGAAAAGGAACGCAAGCTGCCGCGTGCGCGACAGCACAGCAAGCTTGAAACGCGCGATCAGTTCCAACTCATTCAAACGGCCGTTGCGCTTGATGTTGTCGAGGAATGCCTGCTGAAAGGCCACCACGGTTTGCGCCTCGGGACTCACCTTGCCTTCCCGCAGCGAGAACTCACGCAGCGCGTCCAGGACGGCGGCACAATCAACTTGCTTGGGACACCTCGCCGAGCAGGTCAGACACGATACGCAGGCCCAGATCGAAGGCGAAGTCAAGGCAAGATCGTCGCGACCGAGTTGCAGTAGCCGGATCAGTTGATTCGGCACCAGGTCCATACGCGAGGCGACCGGGCAGCCGGCCGTACACTTGCCACACTGATAGCAGTTTGCGAGTTTGCTGCCGGCAAGCGATTCAATACGCGCAGAGTGCGTGATAGTGCCAGACGGTTCCATGGGAGTCAGTATTACTTTATGTTGAATGCGGAGCTTCGCAGTGACGGGCGGCACGTCATCGCGTAATGCAGGGCACACCCGCAACCCAAAGGAGAAGCCGATGCGGCACGTAACGGGTAGCAGTGGACTACGAGGAGCCGACGGGTATGGCTTTCCCAACCCAACGATTGCAATAGCCTAGGGTGCTTGCCCGATAGGTATATCCCGACACAAACTCGGACTGTCATGGCGAGCGAAGTCGAGCCACCTTTTGTTTCTGGTGCTGAAAAACAAAGGGTGGCTCCACTCCGCGCCCAAATCGCATCTTGCTTCTCGAATGTTACGGGTACGCAGCTTGGCTACTCCGGCTACGCGCGCTCGGCGCTCCGGTCGCCATGACATCTGCTGGGAATTCGGATACCCCAACTAGGTCTTGGAGGTGAAAGGTTTTTTCTTCAGCAACACGTTCTGAGCGCTGATTGGTTCTTCACCCGAGCCGGGTTGCCGCCGGACGTAGGTGCCGTCCGGCTTCATTTCGCGCGCCTTGACGTTGTCGGCGAGGTACGTGCCGAGCACGTTGTCGTGGAGATGGCGAATCATTTTCCGGTCCTCGATCGGGAATAACAACTCAACCCGCCGGTTGAGATTCCGCGGCATCAGGTCCGAACTGCCGAGGTAGATGCACTCTTCGCCATTGTTGCGGAAATAATAGATGCGGCTGTGTTCGAGGAAGCGTCCAACAATGCTGATGACGCGGATATTATCGCTGACCCCGGGGATTTCCGGACGCAGACAGCAGATGCCGCGCACCAGCAGATCGATTTTCACTCCCGCCTGCGAGGCTTGGTACAACAGCCGGATCATCTTCTTATCGACCAGCGCGTTCATCTTGAGGATCATCCTGCCGTTGCCGTGGTTGCGCTGGTGTTCGATTTCGCGTTCGATCAACTGCGCGAATTTTTTTCGCAGGTTCGTCGGCGCAACCAGCAGCTTGCGGTAATCGGTCTTGGCGGAATAGCCGGTCAGATAATTGAAAAGGTCGGTTACGTCGGCAGCCAGATCCTCGTCGGTAGTGAGCAAGCCGAGGTCTGTGTAAAGGTGCGCGGTAACGGCATTGTAGTTGCCGGTTGCCAGGTGAACGTATCGCCGGATGCTGTTGCCCTCGCGGCGGACAATCAGCATCGCCTTGCAATGGACCTTAAGGCCGACGAGGCCGTAGACGACGTGAGCGCCCTGTTGCTCCAAAGCCCGGGCCCAGCCGATATTGCTCTCCTCATCGAAACGCGCCTTGAGTTCGACTACGGCAGCTACCTGCTTGGGATCTTCCATGGCCTCAAGCAGCGCCTGCACCGCGGGAGAGTTCCTGCCCACGCGGTACAAGGTCATCTTGATGGCCAGCACCCCGGGATCGCCAGCCGCAAGCTGTAACAGATCGATGATCGGCTGAAAGGAATCAAATGGCTGGTGCAGCAGGATGTCACGTTGGCGGATGACGGAGAAAATGTCCTCATCCTCGTTTTCAGGCTCCAAATCCGCCGGCACGTTGGGAACAAAGGGATGCCACTTGAGGTCGGGCCGGTTCAGCGCGACCAGGTGTTTCAGGCGGCCGAATGAAAGCGGACCGTTCTGCTTGTAGATGCACTCCGGCTCGATTTCCAGGTTGGTAACCAGTATCTTGAGCATGCTGGAAGACATGCCGGTGTTCACCTGCAATCGGACCACGGCTCCAAAGCGGCGCTGGCGGACACCCTCTTCCATCACCTCCAGCAAATCTCCGGCGTCCAACTCGTCCTTGGTCGCCAAATCGGCGTTGCGGGTAATGTGAAACGGATGCGCTTCGACGATTTGCATGCCGGGAAACAGTTTGCCGAGGTTCGCCGCGATCAGGTCTTCCAGCCATAAGAACGACTGTTCGTTGCCCGCCTTGCCGCCGTTTTTGCGCCGTGGCGCACGGTCGATGGGCACCAGTTGCGGCAGCGTATCGGGCACTTTGACGCGTGCAAAACACTCCTCGCCGTGGTTGTCCCGGATCAGGACGGCAAGGTTCAAACTCAAATTCGAAATGTGAGGGAAGGGATGACCCGGATCAAAGGCCAGAGGAGTCAGCACCGGAAGAACCGTGTCATCGAAATAACGATCCGCCTTGGCCTGCTGCCGCGGGGTGAGCTGAGCGTATTCCAGCAGGTGAATGCCGCTGGCCTCCAGAGCCGGGAGCAACTTCCTGCGGAAGCAGCGCTGAGCCGCGGCGAGCAGCGAAGCGACGCCCTTGCGGATCGCTTCCAACTGCTCGATGGAGTCCATGCCGTCCGGTCCTTCTTCGGAGATTCCCGAGTCAACCTCGGCCATGAGGCCGGAGACCCGCACCATGAAGAACTCGTCCAGATTGGAGCCGACGATGGAAAGGAAAAAGATGCGCTCCAGCAGCGGGTTGGAGGCGTCCTGCGCCTCTTCCAAAACTCGCCATTGGAAGGCCAGCAGACTTAATTCACGATTGACGTAGTAGGACGGATCGTCAAGATCAATCAGCCCAACCCTCTTTTCCAGTGGCTTTGAATCGTATGCTTCGTCGTTTGTCACAGGCGTCAACTGAGTGTTGGTTGTCATACGAGGAGCCATTCAGACCGCAGCGTCAGAACCACAAGCACGGCACTAGCTCGAGCAGTTTCAGAACAGGTGTACCCGGAGCCGGGCTGCATGGGAGTTACCTTTCGCGAAACTGGCCTGGAAACAACGTCCACAGACAGGCAGTCCATCATACCGCGAGGCACGCAACCCTGTAAGTGGTTGCGTTGAGGTCGGTGGAAATTGCCGACTTTTTAACGTTCCTTTAACAATACCGCTTCAACGTTCCTGACGGGGATTCTCTAAGTGATTGTGCTTGTGTTACTTATCTATTCCGGAAAGTGTTTCAGGAAGGCGAGGTAGAGGGCGGGCGGGGTGCGGCCTGATTACTCATAAGTAATTCTGGCTCCCCGAGATTTAGTTTTGCGGTCATGCACGAAGGTTGAATTGGCATGAAATTATGGTGAATTTCACCGCGATTGACAATTAACTCTATCGTAATAAAAGTTCGATAGTAAGTAGACTAGAGAGAGTTGCCATGTGGTGCATGCATTGAGCTTCCCATTCGATTTTCTTTGGGGCGTGTCGACCTCGGCACACCAGTTTGAAGGTGGGAACCTCGACAACCAGTGGGCCGCGTGGGAGCGCCGTGGCGGAATCCGCTCCGGGCACACCTGCGCCGCCGCATGCAACTGGTGGCAGGAGGCGGAAGCGGATCTGGATCTGTGTCGCGATTTAGGCTTGAACGCCATCCGCATCTCGGTCGACTGGGGACGGGTGGAACCGGCTGAAGGCCAGTGGAACCGGAGCGCCATGGCACGTTATCGCGCGATGCTGTGCGCGGCAGTGCAGCGCGGGATGCGGCCGTTCGTGACGTTGCACCACTTTACCCATCCGCAATGGTTGGAAGAGTCGGGCGGGTTCACCGCCATGAGCGCCGCCGGCAAGTTCGCGCTTTTTGCCGAACGAATGGCCGGCGAGCTGGGCGAGTTCTGCCGGGACTGGCTGACCTTCAACGAACCGAATGTCTATGCCAGTTTCGGTTATGTATTCGGCGAATTCCCGCCGGGTTTGCGCTATCGCATGTATGACTATGCGCTGGTGATGGCCACCATGCATCGGGCGCATGCGCTAGCCTATGAGCGCATCCACCGCGTGCAACCGGAGGCCGCTGTCGGCATCGCCACCAACTGGGTCGAGTTCCAGGCGGCAAGCAATTCGGCCTCCGACCGGTTGATGGCTTACGCCTACGACACGGTTTTCAATCGCTCTACACTGCAAATGCTCACCTGCGGCAATTTGCAGTTTCCCTTCGGAGCGCTCGCGCCGGAGGTTCCCGAGGTGATGCAAAAGATTGATTTCATTGGGCTGAATGTCTACAACCGTCTGCACGTGCGAGCCCCCTGGAACGAGGCTTCGCGTCGCAGCGGCGGACTGTTCGTGCCCGACGACGCGCCGCAGGGCGATCACGGAGTCGAATTGCCTTACGGCGAAGCCTATCCGGACGCGATCGTGGCGGCCGCAACCGAATATGCGAGCCTCGGCGTTCCGCTCTATATCACGGAAAACGGAGTGCCGGATCGCGCCGACCGCATCCGCCCGTGGGTGATCGTGCAAAGCTTGCGGCGTATACAGGATCTGGTTACGCGCGGAGTCAACGTGCGTGGATATTTCCACTGGAGCGTGGTTGACAACTTCGAATGGAGCGAGGGCTGGACCCTGCGCTTCGGGCTTTATGAGATGGACCCGGTGACACAGACCAGAAGACCCAGAGCGAGCGCCGCCTTATATCGCGACATCATTGCGCGGAACGGATTGAGTTACGAGCAGCTCAGCAGGTTCTCTGAACCGCCCGCCCCATGCAGCGGCTAATTTGGTCTCGTGCCGCTGTCAACCTCGGTCCAATAGTTCTGATCGCGAAGGAAATAAGTGCGATCGAACGTGTGTAGCGCGGTGTTCAGGAACATGCGCGCTATTTTCAGACGCCCCATCTTCTGGAAGCGCCGATTGGAAGTCAGTACGTGGCCTCTGAGGATGCCGAAGCGGCGCGGGCTCACCTGCTTGCTCAGCAGGTAATCTTCGGCGTAGAGCGCGCGCTCATCGAAACCGCCAAGCTGGTTGAACCTGGCCCGGTCAAACAACATGAACATGCCGGTGGCGAACGGTTTCGCCCATGAGGCGAGCCGTTGCGCCAGGTTGCTGCCGGCGAACAGCAAATGGTCGGGAACCGCTCCGTCGGTGCAGCGAATGTTGGTTGTCAGGCAGTGCAGATCCCGCCGCTTCATGGCATCCATGGCGCGGCGCAGCAAGGTGTCGTCGTGAAACTCGATATCGGCGTCGATGAACAGCACGTACGGCGTGGTGGCGAGGCGCGCTCCGCGGTTGCGTCCAACGGCCGGAAGTCCGCCGGCGATCACCGAGATTCGCAAGCGATCGGCGAACATGGCGGCCAGCCCCACGGTGTCGTCGGTCGAGCCCGCGTCAGCAACGTAAACTTTCGTATGCGGCAAAAGCGGGTAGTCCTGCCTGCTCAAAGAGATCAGCAACCGTGGGAGGGTGCGGGCCTCGTTTTTCGCGGGGATCACGATAGTCAGTTCTGGCTGTGTAAGCACGGATTGAGACTCCTTCCTCGTCGACGGTGATGTACGTGGGTTGCTCGTCGACCCAGGATCCTGCGTTGTAGTAAGCGACCCCTTGCTGCTCGGTGTGCAAGGCAACGTGCGTGTGTCCGCAGAAGACACGGTCGACGCGGCCTTGGCGGGCGTAGGCGATAGCTCCGGCGGCAACCTTGGAAGAGAGCCGCAACCAGCGGGTGTTCATGCGGTCGAGAAAGCGCGAGAACGCTTTGCTGCGGCGGTCGAGCTTCTGGATTTCGTGAAACAGAAACTCGCCGAAGCGGCTGAGAAGCAGATTGCGGCTGACGAAGCGATCGAACTGGTGTCCGTGGATGGCAAGATGCCGCTTGTCCGCATATTGCCAGACATAACGCTGGTAGACAGGCACTCCGACCAGGTGCGACATGATGTTGGAGAGGCCCTGATCGTGGTTTCCTTCGACCCAAACCACTTCCACCTTACGTTTTGGATTGGAGAGCTTGCGAATGCAGGAGAGGAACTTCCAATGTTCGCCGGTAAGACGCCGAAAATTGAGGTCGGAAAAAATATCTCCCAGCAAAATCAACCTTGCATAGCGCAATGATTGCAGCAGATCGAGTGCTTCACGGGCCCGGCTCAGTTCAGATCCTAAGTGCAGGTCGGAAATAATCAGCGTGTCAAGAGTCGCATCCGACATGCTTATACGATGCTCTGTATTGTTCAACACTTGATAAATGGGAGGTGAAAACACGGAGAATACCGAGGGTTGAAAAGCGGGGGGGAACCACGATGGTTACTGGGGTTTTTGATTCCGCAAGGGGTTTAACATTGCGTTAACCTTATTTTCATGTCGTTCTAACACACGAAGGTTACAGTGAGCATTATTGAGGAGCGAGCAAGTCCCGAACCTGGGAAGCTCCTCTGCTGGTTGGAGCGGAAAACCGGAGGCTCCCGGCGCACGCCGCCTCGACACATAGGATATAGGCCCTTGGCTACGAACCTGATTTCTTACGATTGGAATTCCCCCGCCACCCCCGCAAAGGTCGCGGCCGTCTGCTACCGCGTGAATCGTGAAAGCGAGATCGAATTCCTGCTGGTGCGGACGGCCAGCGGCCGCTGGACCTTTCCCAAAGGCGGGGTCGACGGCGATGCCAGCGCCGCTGCCGCCGCTGCCCGGGAGGCTTTCGAAGAGGCCGGCGTATGCGGCCGGATCGAGCCATCGTCGTTCACGCGATACCTGCATCGCAAGCGCAATCCATTCCGGCGCGCCCGCATGCGGGAAATGGCCATCGAGGCCTATCTATGCCGGGTGCTGCAACTGGTGGCTCCGCTGGAGATCGATCGCGACCCGACCTGGTTTTCGGCGAGCCGCGCCAAGCGCCGGTTGCGCGAGTCCAGAGCGGCGAAGTACGGGGCCGAGCTGGAGCGCGTGGTCGACTGCGCGGTCGAGCGAATCTCCAAAAGACTGCACTAGAGCCTGATACGTGTGATCACCGGCGCATAACTCAAGCACAAGCACAACATTCACTCCACTGGAAATAAGGAACTCAAGAAACTACCCCACGTTAGCCCAGTCACCCCAACGAGCCGAGCCTCGTCGGGGACCCCGACACGGGCGAACGTGGGGCACCATCGAGTTCAAGCGTGGAATTTTACGGATGGTTTTTCCATCGTGCCATGCAATTGCAGCCGTGAGGATGCTGGCCTACAATCCTCGTCTATGGATGATGCCGCCAAAGCGAAAGAGCAGCGCGAACGCGGTATCGGTTACTGGATGGAGCGCGTGGTGGCCGAAGCGGAGAAGACGCGCGCCGATTTCGCCGCCGATCCGGTTCACGATCTGCGGGTGGCGCTGCGGCGTTGCCGCTCGATGGCGGAAAGCTTTCGCGCCGTAGATCCTGACCCGGCCTGGAACAAGATGCGCAAAGCCGGCAAAGCCGTGTTCTCCGCGCTGGGAGAGCTGCGCGATTGCCAGGTGCTGATGGAATGGATTACCAAACTGAGCGGCAAAGACGACCCTGCCGGCGACAAGCTGATGGCCCACTGCCTATCGCGTGAGCAGCAGTTTAAGAGCGCGGCGGCGGAAGTGCTGGCCGGCTTCGACGCGCGGCAATGGCTGCGTTGGGCGCAAATGCTGGAGGCTCGCGCCCGCCGGGTCGAGGGCCACGAAGATGTGTTCCAGGTGCTGGCACTGGAAAAATGGCAGGACGCGCGGCATCTGCACTCGACCGCGCTGCGCAATCGCAGCAAGGTTGCGCTTCATCAGCTTCGCATCGGAGTCAAGAGATTCCGTTATGTCATCGAGAATTTTCTGCCGCGGCATCACGAGAAGTGGGGCGGGGATCTGAAAGCCATCCAGGATGAACTAGGTGACGTGCACGATCTCGACGTGCTTTGGGCGACCGCGTGCGCGATCCATGCCTTCGGCGGCGAAGAGGAGCGGTCGCGTTGGAACCGGATCGTCTCGGCGGAGCGCGAAAAACGGGTGCAGGCATACCGCGACAAAATGCTCGGTCCAGCTTCACTTTGGCGGCAATGGCGAGATGGGTTGCTTAAGGGCGACGACTTGCGCCGGGCGGTGCTGAAGAGGTTTGAAATCTGGGCGGCGTTTCAGGACGAAGATCAGCGTCATGCCAGGCACGTTTTGCGCTTGAGCCTGGAGCTTTACGATGGACTTCGCCGGGCGGGCGTGCTGAAGGTGAACGAATATGAGGGAGTGACCGCGAGGGATCTGTTGACGGTTGCATCGCGGGCTCATGACGTCGGCGGCGCGGGCACGCACGCGCATCACAAGCGAGCGCACCGAATTATGCAAAAGCTTGAACCGCCGCCGGGCTGGACGGCGGAGCACTTATGCATGGCGGGGCTGATTGGCCGCTACCATCGCGGGGCTTTGCCGGGGATGCAGGCGAGCTACAGCAGCCTGCCGGCTGCGGCGCGTGCGGTCATCAATGCGCTGGCCGGAATCCTCAGGCTGGCCGATCGTCTCGACGAAGCTCACGATCAATCGATCACGCGAATCCGCGTCGAGCGAGCCGATGGCTTCGTGTTGATACGAGCCGACGGTTATCGCGAACTCACCCGCTCGGCCGAACACATCGCGGCTGCACGGCATCTTCTGGAAGCTGTCTGCGGGCTGCCGATTTTGATCCGCCCCGGCGTGGAAGGAAAGACTCCCACGGCGGCAAAAGCCGTGTGAGTTCAAGCGAACTACCCCACGTTAGAGCAATTCCCCAGTAGATATATTCCAACCTACCAGAATGTCATGGCGAGCGAAGTCGAGCCACCTTTTGTTTCTGCTGCCGAAAACAAAGGGTGGCTCCACTCCGCTTCGCTCCGGTCGTGGGGCACCAGCCATACTTTGGGTCGAATGAAAAGCCCCACCCAAGCTTCGCTTGAATGGGGCACCCGCCGTGTGAGTTCAAGCGAACTACCCCACGTTAGCCAAAAGCAGGCGAACGTGGGGCACCAGCACTCTTAGTGATTACCCAAATTACGCAAACACGATGCACACCGGACTGCCCGTCTTCACCACCTGGCCGGTTGGCGTCAGCTTTCCGGTCTTCTGGTCGATACGGAAGAAGACAATCGTGTCCGAATCCTGATTGCAGGCATAGAGATTGGCGCCGGCCGGATCGAGCGCGAAGAAGCGCGGCGTCTTTCCCTGGCTTGGCTCCCAACCGATGGGGGTGAGCAATCCAGTCGCCGGGTCCACCGAGAGAATCGTAATGCTCTCGTGGCCGCGGTTGGAGCCATAGACGAACCTGCCCGACGGTGCGACGGCAATTTCGGCGCAGACACTTTCGCCGGTAAACGAAGTCGGCAGCATCGGCACCACCTGCAACGGCTGCAATTCACCGGTGTCGGAGTTGTATTTGTAGGTCGTCATGGTGGAGTTCAGCTCGTTGATGACGTAGGCAATCGGCAGAGTGGGATGAAAATCCGCGTGCCGCGGCGCCGAACCCGAGCGGCCAGCCACGAAAGGCGGATTGCCGGGAATGAACTTGCCGTTGGAGTCGATGCGGAAGCTGAACACCCGGTCCAAGCCCTTGTCGGGCACGACGACAAAATGGCCCGCGCGGTCGAACGGTATGTCGTGAGGATGCGAGAATCCCTGTTCGACCCGGTGCGGTCCGATCGGCCCCGGCAGAGAGACCGAATCGCGCAGCGGACCGATCGAGCCGTCATCCTGGAGCTGGAACGATGTCAGTGCGCCCGAGGAATAGTTGGCGGTAAGAAGGTAACGGTTGGCAGAATCAATCGACAGGTGAACTGAATTCTTCCCGCCGGTGGCTTGCTGATTGAGCATCTTGATCTGCCCGGTCTGTTTGTCGACGGTGTACGAGGTGACAAAGGTTCCATCACCATGCACGGAATAGAGGAAACGCTGGCGGCGGTCGAAAGCCAGGAATGACGGATTGAACATTTCCAGGAGCTGCACCTGCGTCCACTCGCCGGAGGGCTCTATGCGGTAGACGGCAATGCCTTTTCCGTGCCCGTCGCGCTCTTTGGTGGTGTAGCAACCGACATAGGCGAATTTCGGTTTGGCGGCGGTCGAAGCCGCTGTGCCCTGGCCCGACAATACCGCCGGTCCGGCAAACGCGGGAACCAGGCCACTGGCGGCGCTGGCGGCAACCACACCGGCGGCGCCCTTCAGAAACGATCTCCGTGGAATTCCCGCTTGTCCCTGGTTAGACGTGAGGACGTCATTTTCTGAACTCATAGATCTCCCTTCCTGCTGGCTTGCCAATTTGCGCAAGAATTTGCGGCACGATGTTAACAGATCAGGATCGATTCGGTTAGAGCAGTTTCGCATACGTTTTCGAAACTACGCTCTTCGAGTCCCGCATTAGCCGACTGCGGCGGCGGCGCGGAAGCTGGAGCACCATGCAACCGCGCGAGGTGAGAAAATAAGATCATAGCCCTGGGGTGCGGCTAGCCGGGCGGAGGTGAAGGAATGGAACGACGTCATTTCGGTCCCAGCAAGCGCGAGGTGGCGGTCATCGGTCAGGGGACATGGTATATCGAAGACGGCGCTCGCAAGACGGTGATCGCCGCTTTGCAACGCGGCCTCGACCTGGGGGCCACGCACATCGACACGGCCGAGATGTACGGCTCAGGCGCCGCCGAGGAGATCGTCGGCGAGGCTATCGCCGGCCGGCGTAACGAGGTTTTTCTGGTTTCGAAGGTCCTTCCCAGCAACGCCAGCCGCCGGGGAACCATTGCAGCCTGCGAGCGTTCACTGGCGCATCTGAAGACCGACCGGCTTGACTGTTACCTGCTGCACTGGCCGGGCAGCCATCCGCTGGAGGAGACCATCGCCGCTTTCGAACTGCTTCAAAGCCAGGGCAAAATCATGTCCTGGGGGGTGAGCAACTTCGACGTCTCCGAGCTGGAAGAGGTGCACAACATTGCCGGCGAAGGACGCCTGGTTTGCAACCAGGTGCTTTACCACTTGAAAGAACGGGCCATCGATCATGGCGTGCTTTCCTGGTGCGAAAGACACGGGGTTGCGGTTGTCGCCTACAGCCCATTCGGTCACGGGGATTTTCCCGGGGCAGGCAGCGTCGGAGGCCGCGTGCTGCAAGCAATCGCGGAGGCCCACGGCGCGACTCCACGACAGGTTGCACTGCGATTCCTGCTGCGGCGCTCGTCGGTGTTTACCATTCCTAAGGCTTCAACCGCCGGGCATGCGGCGGAAAACGCGGGGGCCGGGAAGCTTCACTTGACCGACGCCGAGATCGCACGGATCGACGACGCCTTCCCGCGCGGGCCTAAGCCTCGCGCCCTGCCCATGCTGTAGAAGGCAGCCCAGGTTAGCGCCGAACAGCCAAAGGAGCTTTTCGCTACAAGCGGCACAGCCAGCCAGGCTGCGCGGATTGTCTCAATAGAGTTTCTTGGCGGCGCGGAACCTGGGGCACCCGGCATTCTGGCTGCGTCAGAAAATCGAGAAAGCGGCGATACCCTTTGAGTGAAACGTCAGTGTCCTGCGCTGACAAACGAGGAAGCAGCTTGAATCAAAATGAATGCAATTTAGATTGCGGCGAACGATGAAACACCGCAGGGCGGAAGTCAAGCAAGGAATCGAAATCGCAGACCCCGCGGCAATTGTTCCCCCGTTCTTGACTGGATTCAATTTCATGTAAATAAGAAACTTACGAAGATCGCATGGTCAACCGGCAGGGTTGTTCGAAGGCCTGGCCCCCGATCCGTCGATAAGGCCGATGTGGAAACTCAGGGGCTGACGAACAGCCGCACCAGTTGCGGTTGAGCAGGGTAGCGAGTCAGGGGCAGGAGTGGTTTTTTCTGCACCTACGAG
>JBEKBO010000092.1:0-18237 GCA_050015355.1 Candidatus Korobacteraceae bacterium
CGTCCGCCGCAAACGCTAGCGGCTCAGTTCAAACGGCCCTATCGAAACTGCCCCGACCATGGAAATTTGCGCACACCTGCACGTCTCCCGTCGGGGCAGTCCCGATAGGGATCTATCGTTTCGCGTTCTCTCTGCTGGCCGCGGTGTTCACGCTGCTGTTTATTCTGGTGCTGTCCGTGGACCTGATGGATCTGCGGGAAAAACGGCGTTTCAACGCCGCCTTGGAAGAGCTTCGATCCGAGGTGAGGCGGGAGATTCCGGCCGGCAGCAGCCTTGCGCGGGTCGAATCATTTCTCAAAGATCGAGCCATCGAGCCCGAGTCCGTGTCTACGCGCAATGAGATCTTCGGGCTGCCGCAACCGTCGTATTCCAACCTCATCAGCAAATGCCGTATCCAACTCGTATTCAGGTTTGGAGAAGACGGCCTGCTGCGCGATTCCAAGGTTTACGAGGCCTGCTCCTATTTGTAGGCTGTCCTCGGCAGGCGGCTAAGGTTGCGTCACGAACCCTCTGCCACTACACTGAGAACTGGTCCGGAGCGCGCCCGGCGGAAGGCTCACGATCGATGAATAGTATTGCAAAAACGCTCAAGGGATACATCTGGTGGACCTATCCGCGCGGCTGTTTCCACTATGACGTGATGGTTACGGTCATCCTGCTATTCATCTTCGTCGCACCGTCGTTCATAGGCTTCAACGACAAGCCAGTCGAGCGAACCGCGCATCTGACCGGCGTCATCGTCACTCCCGAGGGGAAGAATGGCTTCGTATGCCGCATAGAGGCTTCCGCCATTCAAGGGGAGACCGAGGCAGAGATTCGAGATGGCCTCATGAGAGTGATTGAGCCGATTGCGGGCGAGGTGAAGTTCATTCGCTACGAAGCAGTTCGGGACAACAAGGGCAAGATCATCGCCTACAACGTATGGGTACGGCGAGGCCTGGGCGGATAGCAGGCTGCTGAAGAACAGGTCTGCTCCGGCCGAGGATCACCCGGTCCGGGCAAGGCGCAACGCCACTTGTTGGTTCCGACTCTTATGTTTCTTGGACCGCTCATGAAGAAAAGTTTATCTCTGCTCGTCTTTCTCATTTGCGCCGGCCTATGGTGCGTGGCGCAGGCGAATCGGCCCGCCGATCTGCAAACCGTCTTGAATCTGATGGACCGCACGGCCGCATCCCTTCGCACCGTCGAAACCGACTTTACCTGGGACGACTACGAGCGCGTGGTCAACAATCACGACTACCAGAAGGGCGTGATGTACTTCAGCCGCTCGGGAAAAGACGTGCAGATGTCGGCCGAGATCAAGCAGCCTGCCCCGAAGTTCGTGCTTTTCAAAGCAGGCACGGTTCGCGTTTACGAGCCCAGGATCGACCAGGTGACGGTCTACAACGTGGGCAAGAACAAGGCAGATTTCGAGGCCTTCCTGGTGCTGGGATTTGGCGGCGCGGGGCGCGATCTGGCCAGGAACTTCGACGTTCGCTACGCCGGCAGCGAGCAGGTGGCCGGGGTTACGGCCTACAAGCTGGAGTTGATTCCAAAGACAGCCAGTGCGCGCAATAACTTTCCTCTGATTGCACTCTGGATCGATGCCGACCGCGGAATCGCCGTGCAGCAGCGCTTTGATCAGGGCGGAGGCAATTACCGGCTGGCGCAATACTCGAACATCAAGCTCAACCAGAAGCTTCCGGATGGAGTCTTCACGCAGAAAACTACCGGCAAGACGAGGACGGTCAGGCCGCAGGGCGGAATGTAGCGGGCCAAGAGCCACGCTTGCCCCAGCAAACGCCAAAGTGTTTGCCGGGGACCCTGGTTGGGGAGTGGCACGTTGCCGGCCATCTTTTTGGCGGCTTGAGATAGAATAGCCCGGGGTGAGGCAACGGCACGGGCGCACCCCGGACTCTTAGTAGTTAGACCGAATTCGCGGAAGGTATACCCGCAAAGGAGCCGGGCTTCCAAGCCCGGCGGTGAGATGAGGGGTATGCTGACTTTAGAATTGCTCTAGAGGTTTCATGGGTAAAGTTTTATTCATTCCGGCCCGTCCCAGCGCAGAGCATCTGAATCGTCACCGCACCTCCGATCCTCGCTATGTTGAAGGCCAGCGTCTGCTCGTCGATGCCATGAGGTATCTCATCAAGACTGGCCCGGACGACAATCGCGCCGCCGTGGAACTGATTTCCGAGCACGTCCGCACGCGGTTCCGGATGAGCGATTCGCCGCTTCAGCCAACCGAACCCGAACCTCCGTTATCAATGTAGACCGTGGTTTTCTCACCTCCGGACGGCCCGCAAAGTCGCCAACCAGCGTGACGCCAACAGGTAAACACAAGGGAAGCACTCCAGGGTATAGCGCTCTTCCGCCGTTCCCGTGGTCATCAGGAAGAGCGAGCGCACCGCTGGATAGACGAGCAGCAGGGCCATGTGGCGCACCGGTTCGCCGCGGAAGATGCCCACGATGGCGGCGCCCACCAGCATCAGGTTTAAAAAACCGATCAGGACGGAACCGACGGTATTCCAGGGATCAATGCGGAATCGCCACCAGTGCACATCGAAGGGCAGAATTGCCGTGCGCGGACGGAACCACATGTCCAGGAGCCGCAGCACAGGTAGACCGACGTAATAGCGAAAGGGATGGAGGCGAATCTTCTGTTGCGCTAATTCGCCGAACTGCCGGTCGAGCTCGGGGGTTGTGACGGTCGTCTTATTGTATTCGGCAAAGAGCTGCGCCACGTATTCGCGCTCTTGCGGGCTGTCGTAGGCGCGTGCCGGCACAAGTTGAACATCGACCGGCTCGCCGTCGATATGGAAGGCGACATCTTCCACGTTGGAGTAATCCACCAGCCAGGTTCCCAGCCAGCGCCCCATACCTCGAGCAATGAACTCGCCAGGGTCGGATGCCTCCATCGTTACCAGAGGCTGGAAGACATGCATGACCCGCCAGTTTCGTATGGTCCAGGGCACCAGGGGCGCAAGCGCAACCGCCGTCATCAACAGTCCGCCGGCGAGCAGCTTCTTTCGCTCCGCGGGATTGCGGTAGAGCTGAAACAGAACGACGAGGCCTAGCGAGCCCAGCATGAGGCCGCTGTCGGGACGCAGCAGGATGGCCGCAGCCACGGCCAAGCCGCAATAGATCCAGTTCCGGCAGCGCGGGTCGTCGAAAGCAAGAATCGCCTGCCGCAGGGAAAGCGTGAGAAAGAAGATTGAGGTCACTTCCGTGAGGGGCGTAGCGGCATAGTTTGCGATAAAAGGGCAGAGGGCGGCGAGCAGAAACGCTATGCGCGCGGCTGCTTCAGAGATAGTCCGTCGAGCCATGTCGCAAACCAACACGCAAGTACCGATATCGATGACGGCTTGCACGAGCATGACCGCACGAAAGTGGTCCTGGCCAAAAACGGCAAACACGAGCGCGAGAAAAAAAGGGTAACCGGGCAGTCGAACCAGAGTAGGCTGTATGCCTTCGGACGTGGTCAGCGCATAGCTGCCGTGATTCAAGAGATTCTTCGCGATATCGTCGTAAACCAGCGAGTCTCCGGCGACCATTCCGAGTTTATATACGGTAAGGAGCCGCAGACAGAGCGCCCCCGCCGTCACCCAGAGAACGAACCTAAGGTTCCTGCGAACGAATTCGAACACGCACCGAATCATACATCTTCGGGCTAGTTGGGATTGGTGCCACGGCGTGGTACTTTCATTGACGCATCCCAAGTGGCCCCATAACATAGAGGTAAGCTGTAGTTTCCCATGTTGAAGCCGGTCTTTTATGATCCCCAGAAGAAACGATGGAGGCGAATCCGCCGCACCATCGACGTCATCGGGATCGTTCTTTCTCTGCTCATTGCGTTTTTCGTAATCACGGTGGTGCGCGATGCCAGTATTCCGGCGTTGCTGCTGGCGACGCAGAAGAAGTCCTACCACGCGCTGAAAGTGAACGAAAAGAGACACGCCAAGCGCACCGGCACACACCGCAAAACGAGTGTCCCGGCGTCGCAGGTGGTGCTGAATTCCGAAGAAGGTATTCGCGGCGCATTTTACGTGAAGTGGGATGCAGCGAGTTTCTCCTCGCTACGGCAGTACGTTCACCAGATCGACCTTCTGTTTCCGGAATGGCTGCATGTGCTGACTCCGGACGGCCGCCTGCAGGGAGTTACCCAGGCTAACACGCTTTTCGATGTTATCCAGAACGGCCGTGTCATGCCGGTCGATGACAAGGTAATGCCCTACCTGAAGCAGGAAAACGCCCAGATGGAAGTTTTGCCCCTGGTCAACAACTTTGATCCGATCGTCAACGAATGGAAGGCGGATGTCGGCAGGATGTTGGACTCTCCCGAGGCGCGGGCGCACTTTCGGCAGGAGCTGTCGGTGTTTCTGGCCACGAACCCATATCGCGGAGTGACCCTGGACATCGAAGGATTCCCCCTGCACTCGCAAGCGGGATACCGGGCTCTGGTGCAGGAATTAGCGAACGATCTGCATTCACGCGGACTCAAACTCTTCGTGAGCGTTCCCGCCAACAACCCGGACTTCGATTACCAGTTGATTGCGAAAGTAACCGACGGGCTGATCCTGATGAACTACGATCAGCACTACCCGGGTGGCGAACCGGGTGCGATCGCCGGCCAGGATTGGTTTGTCAAGAATCTCACAACTTTGCTGAAGGTCGCTCCGCGTGAAAAAATTATCTGCGCCATCGGCAATTATGGGTATGACTGGTCGACTCAGAAGGGCAAGAAGCCGGGGCAGGCCGGTGTCCACAATGTCTCGGTGCAGGAAGCATGGCTGGAGGCGCGCGATTCGGAAGCCAAGATTGATTTCGACTCCGATTCGTTGAATCCGCACCTTGTCTACGAGGACGATCAGAAGAATCGTCACGACGTGTGGTATCTGGATGCGGTGACCTCGCTGAACCAGATGCGCGCTGCCCGCTCGATGGGCATCTCGACGTTCGCGCTGTGGCGGCTGGGCTCGGAGGATCGATCGTTGTGGGCGGTGTGGGATCAACCGAGTGAAGCGCGTGCGCCGGAGAAGTTGCGCGATGTGCCTCCCGGGCAGGACGTCGATATGGAGGGTTCGGGCGAGATCCTTCAGGTGCAAAACCTTCCGTCGAATGGCACTCGCGATGTTGACGTGGATGCATCCAGCGGCGTGATCACCGACGAGAATTTCAGCAAGCTTCCCACACCATACCGCGTAGGCCAGTTCGGCGGCGGCAATCGGATGGTGGCGCTCACCTTTGACGATGGTCCCGATCCCCAGTGGACGCCGAAGATCCTCGATGTTCTCAAACGGGAGAACGCGAAGGCGACGTTCTTCGTCATCGGCTTGTCAGCGGAAAAGTTTCCCAGTGTGTTGCAGCGCATTTTCCACGAGGGGCATGAGATCGGGAATCATACATTCACGCACCCGGACATCAGCGGAATCTCCAGGCGCTACATGATGGTCGAACTGAATCTGACCGAGCGCCTGTTCGAAGCCAAGCTGGGTGTCAAGCCGGTCCTGTTCCGTCCTCCCTACTCGATCGATCAGGAGCCGGATACGGCCGATGAGGTGCGTCCGCTGGAAGTCGCGCAGCAAATGGGCTACATCACCGTCGGCGACAAAATTGACCCGAACGACTGGCGCGACGATCCCCGTCCCACTCCCGAACAGATCGCGGAAAGCGTGCTGGAGCAGGCGCAACGCCGCGGCGGAGGCATCGTTCTGCTGCACGATGGCGGCGGATACCGTGCGCAGACGGTTGCCGCGTTGCCCCTCATCATTCGCGAGTTGCGCGCGCGCGGGTTCGAAATCGTGTCGGTGGCCACGTTGCTGGGGAAGACCTACAACGATGTCATGCCGCCCATCGCCAACAACGAGCGTTTCTGGGCGCGCGTCGATGCGACAGGTTTCTGGCTGTTGAGCATGGTCAACAGTTTCATCGTGCTGGTCTTCTTCGTCGGCGACCTGCTGATGAGCGGGCGATTGGTCTCGGTCGGAGCGCTTGCCATGTACGACCGTTTCCGGCGGCGCGGGACAGATCACCCGGGTGTGTCTGACTACCAGCCGCGGGTCGCGGTTCTGATCCCTGCTTACAACGAAGAGAAGGTCATCGAGCGCACGGTAATGGCCGTCTTGAACTCGGATTACCCCAGCCTTCGAGTGATTGTCATTGATGACGGTTCCAAGGACCGCACCGGCGAAGTGGCGCGGGAGACGTTCCGGAAGGAGATCGCGCAGGGCCGCTTGACCATCTTGACGCAAGCGAACGGGGGAAAAGCCTCGGCGCTCAATCATGGCCTTGAATACGTGACCGAGGAAATTTTTGTAGGGATTGACGCCGATACGATCATTGCTCCGAATGCAATCCGGCGCATGGTGCCGCATTTCACCGACCCGAAGATCGGCGCCCTGGCGGGCAATGCCAAAGTAGGAAACAAGATCAATCTGTGGACACGCTGGCAGGCCCTGGAGTACATCACCAGCCAGAATTTCGAGCGCCGCGCATTGAATACGTTCTCGGCGGTGAGCGTTGTTCCCGGCGCCATCGGCGCGTGGCGCACGCAGGCGGTAAAGCAGTGCGGCGGATATCACGTCGACACGGTTGCCGAAGATGCCGACCTGACGATGGCGCTGCTGCAAGCCGGATACAAAGTCGAGTACGAAGACAGGGCGCTGGCGTTTACCGAGGCTCCGTCGTCGGCCAACGGGCTGATGCGGCAGCGTTTTCGCTGGTCGTTTGGGATCTTGCAGGCCACTTGGAAACATCGCTCGGCATTTGCCCGCAAGGGAGCGCTCGGCTGGATGGCCCTTCCCAACATCGTGGTGTTCCAGATCATGCTGCCGCTGTTCTCGCCGTTTATTGACCTCATGTTCGTCGTGGGCACGCTCAAGTACCTGGTGTGGGACAAGCATTTCCATCCGGATACGGCGGACCCGGCGAGTTTCCAGCAACTGGTGGTCTTCTTCGCCATCTTCCTGGTCATCGATTTCATCGCTTCCGCGATTGCTTTCGCTCTGGAACGGCGCGAGGGGCGGGCGGATTGGATGTTGCTGGGCCACGTGTGGCTGCAGCGCTTCGCCTATCGCCAGCTATTCTCTCTCGTGCTGATCAAAACCCTGAAGCGAGCTGCCGAAGGCGGCGCGTTCTCCTGGGATAAACTGGAGCGCAAGGCCACGGTTCGAACACCCGAGCCGGTCACCCAGGACCATTGAGCAATTCTGCTACGGCGAGTTCGTAGCCGCATCGCCGGCTGACGCAGGGACGTATGCCTGCTGCACGGTGCTGGGGTTCGGCGTTAAAATGAGATAGATAAGAGTACGTTGATGAGGAATCCGGATTGGGAGCTTTCATATGGCTACTACGCAGGCGCAGGGTCGCGCATACATTGAATCGGGGCCGTTCAGGAATGAGCCGTTTCTCGACTTCCGCCGTGAGGAAAACGCGCACAAGATGCGCCAGGCGCTGGAGCGTGTGCGGACTCAACTCGGCCGCGAGTACGACCTGATTATTGGCGGACGCAGACTCAAGGCCGGCAACAAGTTCGAATCGATCAATCCTTCGCGGCCTTCGCAGGTGGTTGGCGTGTTCCAAAAGGCCGGCGCCGAAGAGGTCCCGCTCGCCATGGAAGCCGCTCTGCGCGCCTTCGAGAGCTGGCGGAAAACCCCGGTCGAAGAGCGGGCGCAGTTGCTGCTGCGGGTAGCCAAGACCATCCGCGAGCGCAAATTCGAGTGGGCGGCGTGGATGGTTTTCGAAGTGGGCAAGAACTGGGCCGAGGCCGATGCCGACGTCGGTGAAACCATCGACTTCTGCGAGTTCTATGCGCGCGAAGCGCTGCGGCTGGCGAAGTCGGAGCCGCCAATTCAATACCCGGGCGAGCGCGACTATCTCTGGTACATACCGCTCGGAGTGGGCGCGGTGATTCCGCCCTGGAACTTCCCCTCGGCGATTACGGCGGGCATGACCATGGCTTCCATCGTTTGCGGAAACACGGTTGTGCTGAAACCGTCCGGAGACTCGCCTGCCATAGCCGCCAAGCTGGTGGAAGTTCTGGAAGAGTGCGGCATGCCGGACGGCGTGGTGAACTTCTGCACCGGAAGCGGAAGCAGTTTCGGGAACGCATTGGTCGCACATCCGAAGACACGATTCATCGCCTTTACCGGTTCAAAAGAAGTGGGCCTGCATATCAACCGGCAGGCGGCGGAAGTGCAACCCGGCCAGATATGGATCAAACGCGCGATCCTGGAGATGGGCGGCAAGGATTCCATACTGGTCGATGCCGATGCCGATCTGGACGCAGCGGCGGCGGGCGTCGCCGCGTCGGCCTTTGGTTTCCAAGGCCAGAAATGTTCGGCTTGCTCGCGGGCGATCGTCGACGAGCGCGTCTATGAAACGTTTCTCGAGCGCCTGAAAGCCCTCGTCGAAAAGATCACTGTGGGTGACGCCGAAGCAAATCCAGGCATGGGTCCGGTGGTCAACAAGGGCGCGATGGAGACGATTCTCTCCTACATCCGCAAAGGACTGGACGAAGGAGGACGGTTGATCTGCGGCGGCGGTCCCGCTACTCAGGCAGAAGCCGGTGGCCCGCAGGGCTATTTCATTCAGCCGACCGTCATTGCCGATGTCGAACCCAAGGCGACCATCGCGCAGGAAGAAATCTTCGGGCCCGTGTTGGCGGTGATTAAATGCCGCAATTTCGAGCATGGCCTTGAAATCGCTAACAACACCGTGTTTGGACTCACCGGCTCCTACTACGGCACGGCGGAAGAAAAAATCGAGCGCGTGATGCACGAATTTCACGTCGGCAATCTCTACATCAATCGCAAATCGACGGGCGCCATGGTGGGAGCCCATCCCTTCGGTGGATTCAATATGTCGGGAACCGATTCCAAGGCCGGGGGGCCGGATTACCTGTATTTGTTTTCGCAGGCGAAATCGGTGGGCAAGAAGCTAAGCTGACGAGCAGTGTCCTCTGGGAGCCAGGTTTGCCCTGATTTGACAAGCACTGCAAAGACGCTGAAAATCAAGTAGGGTTAGGTTGGTCGTGAGGTACCCAGAGCTGCCGGCCCGCGGTTCTGTGGCAGGAAGAGAACACTTCGGACTTCCTGAAAAGGATAATCTCGTATGGCCAGAATCTTGTGCATCGACGACGAGCCGCATGTTGTGACGCTGAAGTGCGCCATTTTGCAAGCTGCCGGTCACGTGGTTACAGCAGCCACCTCTGCACACGAGGCTATTGAGAAGCTGGAGGCAAACACTTACGACGCGGTTGTAACCGATTGGCGACTCGGGGACGGTAACGGACGTGCGGTCGTGCAGGCAGCCAAGTCGCACTCGACCATGCCGGTCGTGGTGGTTTCCGGGTACGTGGCGGAAGCGTTTCAAGCAGCCGAGCCGCTCGCGGATCTCTACCTGGAAAAGCCGGTCAATCCCGAAGAACTGGTCACGATCGTCAACGAGCTCCTGAAAACGAGCGACAAGAACATCGGCGGATAAACCGGATCGCGGAAGGTATACCCCGTGAAGAAGCCGGGCTTTCAAGTCCGGCGGTGATATTGAAGGGTATACCAACTATGGAATTGCTCTAGAATCTCCAGAGCCAAAGAAAAAAGCCCGCTTGACGGCGGGCTTATTTATTGGTGCGCCCGTGATTATTGCGGACGAATGGTGGTAGCGATCGCGGCAGCGGCTTCGGCAAGAATCCGATGGTGAATGGTGAACAACGCCAATTCCAACCGGTCGGAGACGCCGATCTTGTCGTACACGTTACGCAGGTAATTCTTGACGACTTGCTCGGTGGTACCCAACTGCGTTGCGATTTCCTTGTTCTTGAATCCCTGCACGATCAAGGCGACGATACGCAATTCCTTCGGCGTCAGCCGGTCCCGCACTCTTGCCCCCACGAAATCATCGCTCTCCGCCACATTCCCCGTCTGCTTCAGGTCGTGGACAAACGTCTGCCCGGCGGAGACGCGCCGCACACAGTCCAGCAGCACCTCCCCGGTGACGCAACGGAAGAGGACGGCATCTACTCCGAGGGTCAGGAAACGCTGCGGATTGTCGCCATTTTCGGCGAGAACTATGAGCTTGGCGGCAAGCTGGTTGGCAACGACGCGGATGCCGGCATCTTCGCTCAAAAAACTCGCCGACAGAACGAGGATATTGGCGCGGAACTTCTCCAGCGCCATGCGAGTCTGCTCCACGGTTGGCGCCTGCGCAACCACGCGCATATCGTCTTCCACCGCCAGCACCTTGGCGATTCCAGCGCGGAAGATAGCTTGATTATCGGCGACGACAATTTTCAGCATCAGCTACCTCCTTCCCGGCGCACGAAATCATACTCGTCGATCACGCACGCCACGCCGGATTTTTCCGAAGATTTGGAATCAGCTCGAACGACGCGGCCAATACAGTGAAGAACCACGTCTTTCTCCGCCGCGATGGCCGAACCCGGAATCGTGATTTCGAACTCGACGCGGGAGTCTACCTCGAGTGTCTGGTCGACCCAGATGTAAACTCCAGCCCCACTGATGTTCTCAGTGGTACCTTCCAGCTCCGGTTTGGCTTCTGAAGTGCCGAGCACCTTAATCGGAAGATGTACAGGGAATCGTGTCCCGGTCCTTGCGTCCGTCACGGGATATCCTTCGGTACCTAAAAGACGTTTACAGCTCAACCCGGGTTATACCACGGCAAAAGCGCCCCCGCATAGCCGGAAGTATCAAATTTGCACACTTAAAGTTGATTCGCGTACCTAGTTGGACACGAAAACTGGCTCAATCCCCGCTAAAAATACTGGCCATGCCGTATCCGAGCAGCAACATAGCCAGCGAAACAACCGAGGCAACGGGCCAGAAATGCTCCCGGGCGGTGCGCTTTACATCCAGCCGTTCGCGCACGGCGCTACGCAGTTCGGCTACCGAATCATGCAGCCGGCGGCGTTGTTCGGCGGCGCGCTGCTCCAGCGCTTCGGCGGGTAAGGGGTTGGTCATAGCTGTGTTCTCGCCTCCGATTGCAGCCAGATTTGGTCGTCTTTCAGCACGCGCAAGGTGCGCTCCGGCGTGAGCCCGTGCGCGCTCAATGTCCTCAGCCCGTAGGCGGCACTTGCCCCGCCCGCCAGGGCGTATAAGGCAAAAACCGCAAAAAACGCCACCGTGTAAGCGTACGGCTGGCCAATCATGGCCATTGCAATCAGCGATACCAAGCCCCAGGTGAAGAGGAAGAAGGCTACGAGGAGCAAGATTGCGCCGACCACCAGCGCCGGCAACGCCAGCTTGAGACCGGTAAGTTTGTCCTTCATTTCGCCGCGCAGCATCTGCACCCTGGTGGCAACAAAATCCTTCAGATCTTCCTTGCAGCTATTCAACACTTCCGCAACGGTTCGTCCATTCTGTCCTAGTCCGTCAGCCACGGTTTGACCTCCAAAGACTCAGCCCGAATCCGATGACAAAAGAAGCCGCCGCAAAAGCCAGAATCATCTGAATGGGATTCTCGCTCGTGAACCGCGCGGCGCGGCTCCGAGCCTCGGCAATTCGCTCCCCGGCCAATTCGTTAAGCTCTCCCGCGCGCTGGCCTGCCTTCTCTCGCCATTGGGCCGCGGTTTGCGACGCCTCCTGACGCAGGCTGGAGATTCTTTCGCTCATGGACTGCGCCAGCTCCGAAGCCGCGTCGGTTGCCGATCCGGCGTGTTCGCGCGCTTGACCCTTTACGACGTGAAGGCCGTTGCGTACGCGGTCCGGCAGGCCGCGTATCTCATTGACCGCCTTGCCTAGCGCGGTGCCGATCTGTTCGGCAATTTCGTGCATCTGCTGCTCCCGTTCCATCTGTCTCCCCATCGCCTCGTCCACTTTTGGCGACGTACCGGGCAAGCGGCTCGCGGCCGATGCCGTATGCGGGCTGGAATCGGGCCAGGTTTCTAAGTTCGGAGTTGGGGCAGGTTCATGAGCCATATACGTCCTCGCTTTCCATGCGGGATTAACGGTGCATTTATTTGGATGAGGTTTGGCCCAGGATCGTTTTGCGGGAGTGCAGCGCAATCGAGAGTAGCTGGAGGCTGGGCAGTGCGGGCCCTAAACCAGTTTCACGAAAGGTATATCCCATGAAGCAGCCGGGCAACTAGCCAGACTTGATAGCCCCGGGTAGCCTGTTCTGAAACTGCTCTAATCGTCGGGGTGAACCAGAATTGCGTTCACATATATTTTAAGTTATTTATTTTCATCTAGTTGACTGGAAAATACGCCTAATTTTGCGCAGGGGATGTTTTGTCGCGAAACAGCAACATGTCAAGGAAATAATGAATGATTTTATATTTGCAAAGAAATTATTTTATAATATCATATAAATACCTTAGATAACGGGAGGGAAGGATGCTGTTTGTAGCTCCAAAACTAGACCAGCAGGAATTTGAGGTCATTGAGCAGATTGATGTAATGCGTCAGTCACTAAAATATGCAATCAGCACTCCTGGACGCTGGTACGGAGCGCTTCGCCGGGCAACCTTCGCCCGCAACATTCGTCACTCTAACAGCATTGAGGGTATTAATGTTACGCGAGACGACGCCATGGCCGCCGTTGAGAATCAGGAACCCACGGAGACCGCTAAGCCCGTATGGCAGGCCACGGTTGGGTATCGAGACGCGATGACGTATGTGCTGCAACTCGCGTCCGATCCTCATTTTTCCTACAGCGAATCCTTGATTCGCAGCCTGCATTTCATGATCGCACAGCACGACTTGGCCAAACATCCCGGAAGATGGCGACCGGGAATGATATTTGTTTGGGATGAGAAAAAACAGGTGAATGTGTATGAAGGCCCAGATGTTGATTTAGTTCCGGAACTAATGGCCGAATTGGTCCAGAACCTAAATGAACCGTCAGACCTTCCCATAAAAGTCAGAGCAGCACTGGGACATTTAAACCTTGTAATGATCCACCCATTTTCAGACGGCAATGGAAGAATGGCTCGATGTCTCCAGACGCTCATTCTCGCCCGCGAACAATTTGTCGAGTCGCCATTCTGTAGCGTTGAGGAATATCTCGGCAGGTTTACACAGGAATATTATGACGTGCTCGCCGCCGTAGGCGAGGGCTCTTGGCATCCAAAAAATGATTGCCGAGCTTGGATTCGCTTTAATTTGGTTGCCCATTACAGACAGGGGACGTGGCTTCTTCAGCGTATTCGCATAACCCAGCGGGTATGGGATGAATTGGAAAGGCTCTTGGTGGCACGACGGTTGCCCTCAAGGGCAGTTTTCGCGCTTAGTGATGCAGCTTTTGGATACCAAGTGAGGAATTCTTCGTACAGCGCGAAGGCGGAAGTTTCCGAGCAGGTTGGAAATCAAGACCTCAAGGCTCTTGTCAAAGCGGGTCTATTGGCCCCTAAAGGGGAAACGCGAGGAAGGGTTTACATTGCATCTCCTCTAGTCAAAGACATCTATCTAAAAAGCTACGAGCCGAAGACATACGTGGACCCATTCGCACAAATGACGTTGCCTCTTACTGAAGCAGTTCCTGAAGGTGCGCATTGAGCACATTGGGAACCGGCAACCCAGCGACTCCTTAGCCGGCGTCGCCACCGCCTCCGCCGAAGCCTCCGCCGCTGAATCCGCCTCCACTAAAGCCTCCGCCGGAGAAGCCGCTGCCGGTGCTGCTGGCGCGGGGAGCGGCCGAAAAGGCCTCGTAGGCCGAGTTCGTCATGGTGTACATGGAGTTGGTGAAGAAGATGGGATTGAAAAGTCCGGGCTGCGGACCCACGTACCAGCTTGGCGGGTCATGGATGATGCCTTCAAAGGCGTGCGCCCAATGTTTCTCGACGCCGAGGGCCATGGCGTAAGGCAGGAACTTCTCGAAGGTATCGGGCGGCATGCGCTTCAGGCGATCGGCGTCCACGCGCGTCATGAACTCCTTGAAGCCCTGGATTTCGACGACGGTGCGAACGCCGCGCAGGGTTTTGGCGGTCATTTCGCGTCCAAAAAGGAAGACGATGAGCAGAGCCATCGCAATCGAGATGATCGCGACCAGCGGAGAAAGAAAGAACTGTGCCACTCCCATGGCTTGCAGCCCGATGAAAGGAAGGGCGATGATCAGGATTCCGGCGAGGCGATAGCCGTGGGCGCTCTCCGGATCGACGCGATACATGCCCTTGGATTTCAACTCGCCAAGAATCTCCTGCTTCACCGAGGGCAGCGCCATGTAGAAGCGGTTCTTGAGGCCGGAGAGCGTGGTCAGACGTGCGCTCGCCTCGGGAAACATGTTGCGCAGGATCTCGACTTCATGGTCTGCCAGGTCATTCCACTCGGCCGGCGGTTTCATCAGGTGGAAGACGTAATCGCGGTTGTTGAAGAACAACACCTTATCGCTCTTCTCTTCGATCTTGAGATAGCCGCACACCGCCAAATCAACCAGGGTCGAGGTAATGTCGCGTGGCAGGACGGAATCATCCACCAGCGAACCCGCCTCGGCCGGCGACATTCCTTTGGGCGGCTCGTACATGGGAGCCACGGAGAGACCGGCCTTCGGGTCGCGTCCCTTGAACCACCACATGGTGAACATGACAATGAAGGCGAACACGGGCAGCAGGACGATGGCGTTGCTGCGCACGAACCAGAGGGCGCGCGTGATGGCCCCGGGTTCGTGCAGAATGCCCTTCGGTACATAGACGTCCAGGGTCAGCCCGCCGCGCATGGGAAGCGGATTGTTGGTTTCGATGGTGACCTGGCTGCCGTTGACATCGGTTTGCGCGCTGCGTTCCGTGGAGCCGTAAGCGCCGGTGAAAGCCTGCGCCCGCAGCGAACCGGAGGCGGAGTCGGGGAAGACGACGAGCGCGGAGGCGTTGTCGATGGGAACGGGCCAATCGTTGCCGGTGACGTTCCAGTAGAGTTCGTCGTGATCGTCGAAGAAGCGGACGCCGTTCTGGACGGTGTAAGTGATGCGGACCGTCTTGTCGGTGTTGAAGGCGTTGTCGAGATAGATCTTCAGATAGCGATACTCGCCTCGGATGTTGGTTTCATATTTCAGCGGTTTTCGATTCTCGTCGGTAACGCCGCCGATCTTCAGAAAAAGGGTGAAGTTGGTGCCGCGCGGTCCGGGGTACTCGATGGGGATCGAACGGCTGATCCAGCGATACTCGCCGGTGAATACCGCCGTGATGTCCTCGGTCACCAGCATGGCGCCATCCGGCATGACCGAAAGATTGGAGTGGAATTCGGCGATTCGCCAACTGCGTCCCGCCGGTCTCGGTCTCGCGCCAGGCACGGCCGGCCCCGGCCATGCGAAGGCCGGAGACACGAGAGCCAGCAGCATCAACAGCACGCCCGCCCAAGACCGCCATTGCAACCGTTGATTCATGGTTCCGTCCTCGCTCGCTCCCAGGCGGCGCTCAGAACTTTACGGCAGGCACATCGCGATCGGTGGGTTCGGTGAGTTCGAAGAAGCTGCGCGGATGGAACCCAAACATGCCGGCGATGATGTTGGAAGGAAAGGTCGCGATCTTGGTATTGAAATCGCGAACCACGGCGTTGTAATAACGGCGCGCATTCTGAATCGCATCTTCCAACTGCGCCAGCGAGGCCTGCAACGACTGGAACTGTTCGGAGGCGCGCAGTTGCGGATACGCTTCGGCGACTGCCAGCAGTCCGCGCAGCGCCATGGTCAGCCCGCCTTCGGCCTGCGCCCGTTCGTCCGGGCTGGTGGCCGACATGGCGGCGGAGCGAAACTTGGCGACGTTTTCGAAGGTGCCCTTTTCGTGGGCGGCGTAACCTTTCACGGTTTCGACAAGATTCGGAACCAGATCGTGCCGCCGTTTGAGCTGGATATCAATGTCGGACCAGGCGCTGTCGGCGCGCACACGGAGCTGGGCCAGGCCGTTATACAAGACGACGAACAGCAGCCCGATGGCGGCAACCACGACGACGACGACAAGGACGTTCATTCAACCTCCATGAACATTTTAGAGTTGGCGCACCCTGAAAAATATCATCTTTACTGGGTACACCTTCCGCGAATCCGGTTATGCCCGAGCCGTCTTGAACGCCAGCAAGCGACGGGCCGACGGGCAGCGAAACTGTTCCTGCAACGCCGTTGTAGCGCAAATTAACACAACGACATTACGGCAATGTTACGCCTACTCTACTGCGATCACCACTGGCGTGGCAGCCCGCAGCCGGTTCGCCCCGTCGAATCATATTTCGATGCGTTTGTCGGTTCTGCGTCCGGCGTACCAGCACGGGCTGTAGCCCATGTGCGGAAACAGGGAATGTACGCAGGTCTGGGTTTGCGTGTCGCCGAGGGTGATTTCGGTCTTGCCGTTCTTCTGCAGCATGGAGTAATAGAGCTGGACATTCACTGAACCGTACGGGGCGCGATTCCGGGCGATTTTGTAGCGTAGCGCGCAATAGTCGCAAACGTAGGCGACGGCGATCAGAACAGACAGGAAAAGGGCCGCCAGGATGAACAGACGCTTGAAGTTAAAGCCCTTCAGGTTGCCGTGGGTGTCACGATTACCGGGAATCCCGGCCTGGGTCTTGTCGATCAGGTCGGAGATGCGCTGATAATAGCTGCGGTTCGAGGTCATTCTGATGCTCTCGGTCGGCTGACAAATGCGCCAGCGACGGCCCTTTAGGTATATCCGGACATATCAGACTGTCATGGCGAGCGAAGTCGAGCCACCTTTTGTTTCTGCTACCAAAACAAAGGGTGGCTCCACTCCGCGCCCGAACAGCTTCTTGCTTATAGAATGTAACGTCGGGTACGCAGCCTGGGCTGCTCCGGCCACTGGCGCTCGGCGCTCCGGTCGCCATGACATCCTGTTGGGATTTGCATACACCAACAAGGGAACTGTCTTAGTAGACTCTATTAAACACCAGCAACGCGGAGGCACAAAGCAATGGTGATGGAGCGCTCCGAAACCGGCGGCGTATTTCTGTAGATTTCCAAGGACCATCAAGATAAGCTGCTCTGAAATCATTAGTTCTGGTTGAGTGCGCCGGTAACGGGGTGTGGGCTACCGGGTGCGTTGGAGTTGGTCGGCGGCGACGGAGATCGGAGAACGAAGAGACGGAGCCGAACAACCCCACATTTGCCAGCAGACGGCAAATATGGGACACCCTCCAGTTCAACAGACGCCCGCGCGCCGGATGCCCGGACGCAACGATTCATGGCGGCACTTTTAACCAGCTTACGCGGAGGCGTGCGAATGGGTTCCACCAAGACAGTGCTCGAAGGTAAGGCTCCGGCCAAAGATTCAGACAGCAGGAAATGGGTTAAGTGGGCTGTCCCTTTGGCGCTGGGGATCATCGTCTTAGTCATACCGCGGCCCGAGGGCCTGACGCCCGCGGCGTGGCACTACTTTGCCTTGTTTATTACCGTGATTGCCGCATTGATCACCGAACCTTTTCCGGGCCCGGTGGTGGGGTTCGTCGGCATAGCTTTCGGCGGCGCCATGGTGTTTGTCGGCAAGACGCCCGGGGACGGATTGAGGTGGGCTCTCTCGGGCTTTTCCAACAGTACGGTGTGGCTCATCTACGCGGCCAGCCTGTTTGCGCTGGGATACGAAGTGACGGGGCTCGGGCGCAGAATCGCCTTGCTGTTGGTGCATAAGCTTGGCGGGAAGACTTTGGGGCTTGGCTACGCTGTCGCCTTGTCTGACTTGACGTTGGCCCCGTTCACCTCTTCCAATACGGCCCGCGCCAGCAGCGTCTTTCCGATTGTCAGCAACATACCGCCGCTCTACGGCTCATCTCCCACCGAGAACCCGCGCAAGATCGGTTCCTACATCATGTGGACCGCCTTTGCCTCGCAATGCGTCAGCAGCTCGATGTTCCTGACCGCTCTGGCGCCCAACGTTCTGGCAGTTGAGCTTACGCGCAAGATTGCGAAGGTGGACATAAGCTGGACCGCGTGGTTTTACGGATTCCTGCCGCTCGGAATTGTGCTTTTTCTGGCGGTGCCTTTGCTCAGTTACATTCTGTATCCGCCTGAGTTGAAGAGCAGCGAAGAGGTGCCGAAGTGGGCGGGAGGGCAATTGGCCGCGTTGGGCAAAATTACCCGCCGCGAACTGACGATGGCGATCCTGGCGATGATCGCCCTGATCTGCTGGATCGGCGCCACCAAATGGATTCTTCCGGAAACCACGGCGCTGGTGATCTGCGCGTTGATGATGTTGACCAGGGTCGTCACGTGGGGCGATATTGCGGCCAACAAGCAGGGTTGGACGAACCTGGTGTGGCTGGCGACGCTGGTCACCATGGCCGACGGTCTGGCCCAGGTGGGCTTCCT
>JBEKBO010000093.1:0-18175 GCA_050015355.1 Candidatus Korobacteraceae bacterium
TGGCACGGGCTAGCCAAGATGAAAAGAAGTTTCCTCACGAACCCAATGCCCGTTTCCCAAAAAGGAAGGTACCACCAAAGACTCGATGGTCGGCGCGCAACTGGCAGCTTTTTCTTTGTATTGCGAATGCCGGACGAAATTATTGCGTACCACAATAGGGCGTTTTCGCTAATGATGGGAATTCAGCAAAGAGGCCAAACAGCTTGGTGCTATCCACGTCGTGGGGTGCAGACACCACTCAGATTAGCCATCCATCTTCGGTGAACTGGAGTTGTTGTGGTCCGGCGACTACAGACAGATTGTCGCGCTCACATATCTCTTGTCGGTAGGATTCCGAAATCTGAATCTGGTGGAGATCTAGCGTGCTCTTGATGCGCACGACTCTAATCGTTTCAGGAGTTACTCGAGTGCAGGTTCTCAAAGCTATGTCTATGGCTTCTCTGTCGGTGTTCACAGTCACCGGAATCTTTGCCGGCTCTAGGAGAGTAGACGTGATCGCATTCACGTACATAGCACTGAAATCGATTTGGCTCACGCAGCGAAGTGTCGTAATGTCTGCCATCCCGATTCCTACCCCATTCCCGTGCGACTTCCCACTAATTCCAAGTACTACAATCTTCTGAACAGGAGGCGCGTCGAACCCAGGCAGGCCAGAGCCTGGGCGACCTGTTACATTGGGGTCCATGCCTTCGCCACTAATTTCCTTTCCGATCTTTTCGATGATCAGCACGTCGATCGATGAGAGATTGAGCCTTGCCAGATTTGCTTTTGCCCGGCATAGTAACTCTTTTTCCCTATTAAGAATCTGATCGCGGGGAACAACTTCGATGTGCATGGTCTCATCATAGGCATTTTCGAGAATTGCTACTCCGAATAGGATCGGGACATTCTTCAGAATCACCTTCCCTATTTTCGGAAGCAGATCGCAAAAACGATCAAAACCATAATTGTGAACAGCGGTTGCCCCTTTATGTTTTGCAAGGCCGATAGCAATCATTTTCACAAGACCGCTCTCATAGTCAGCCTTAAAATCGGCATGGGGTTTGATGCGATTGATTGGGACAATTCCATCCGCCTCCAACGCCATGCGATCACAAAATACGGGCATTCCATCCTCCATTTCCGCTATTTGGAGGGTGTCCATTGATGCGCAGATTGGAACGCCCATTGACTGCTCTGTGATGCCATATGCAGCCAGAACCGCCCGTTGTCCCGCAGCCGTAGCACCACCGTGGCTCCCCATCGCGGGAACGATATAGGGGGCAGCTCGCAATGATTTCAGGCGGTCCAGGACAGTTCTCGTAATGAGGGCAAGATTGTCTATCCCACGACTGCCAACAGCGACTGCTATTTTCTTCTCTCGAACGGTTTCTGGGAAAACCTTCAGATCTATTTCCGAACGAAGCGTCTGTGACACATTGTCGACCTTCGTCCGGTCAAAATGTTGCTCAACCCAAAACATCTTTGGAAGCGCATAATCGCCTCCTTCGAGCCTGATGCTAACTGGATGCAATCTCATCCGTTGTTTCTCCGCGCGACCCATAACCCTCAACCAAAGCTGCTTGACGCCCCTGCGCTCTTAGTCGTGCTAGCGGCGATACTGCAATACAGCGACACATTCCAGCAGACAAATAGAAAAATGCTGGCTGGAGCCCCCGACACGGAAGCGGGGAGTGTGTCAGTCCCAAGATCACCTTTTCAGTGGATTCGGCGGTGGCTGCCCGAGCAGCACGGCCTTCGCGTTTTCAGCTGCTACCCGACGACATTCTTTGAGCGACCGTTCGGAAACGTAAGCGGCATGCGGCGTAATCACACAGTTGTCCAGGCTGAACAGTGGGTTTGAGGCTGGAGACCAATGCTTGAGCTTGGCAGGTTCTTCCTCTGGATCGTCGAGTCCGGCGGACGCAATCCAGCCCTCTGTCAGGGCTCTGTACAAGGCCTTGTTGTCGACAAGTTTGCCACGGGTGCAATTGAGCAGCACGGTATGGGGCCTCATCATGCGGAGCACCCTTTCGTCGATAATATGGAATGTCTCCTGGGTAAACGGACACATGACGGACACTACATCTGAGGTGCTCACCAACACGTCCAACTCGACCTTTCTTGCCCCCGTTGAGAACATGAAGTCGCCAGAGACAAACGGGTCATATGCCTGAAGCGTGAATCCGAGCGCCTGAACCTTGCGCGCCAGGTTCTGTGGGATCCGGCCGTAGCCAATTAGTCCCCAAGTCATCTCTCGGAAACGGTAGATTGGCCCTCCCGATTCGCTCCAATGCCAGCGGCCCGCTTTAGTGGCCTTGTCATACATGGGGATGCGTCGAATCAGCATCAACCCCATGGCAAGATTGTGATCCGCCACCTCATCAAGGCAATAGTCGGGAACGTTTGTGACCAGAATCCCATGTTCATACGCGGCGCCTATGTCTAGGATGTCGGCTCCGGAGCCGTACCTGCAGATCACCTTGCACTTCTTCAGCTTGCTAATAGTATCGCGGTCTATCTTGGCATACTGCTGGAGGATTGCATCAGCGTCGGCGGCCTGCTCGGCCAAGCCTGCACCGTCGTTGCATTGCAGCCCGATGACGTCAGCTCCAATGGGTTCGAGAATATCTCTTTCAATAGCCAAGTCGGGATAGTCGTAGTCACTTACATAAACTTTAAAGTTTCGCAAAGGCTCAACCCCTCAATGTTATCCGCCAAGATACGCAGTCTTTACTCTTGGATTGTTACGCAATGCCTCAGCCGCCTCACTGAGAACTATTCGACCATTCTCGATGACATAACCACGGTCAGCGATCTCGAGAGCCATAAAAGCATTCTGTTCGACGATCAGGATGGTCACTCCCAGTTCGTTTATTAGCTTTAGAGTTTGAAACACCTGCTCGACTAGCACAGGCGACAACCCCAGAGAAGGCTCGTCAAGCAAGAGCAGCTTTGGACGGGCCATCAGGGCTCGCCCGATTGCAAGCATCTGTTGTTCTCCGCCTGAAAGGCTCCAGGCCAGCTGCTGCGAGCGTTCCTTGAGCCGGGGAAACAATTCATATACTTTTGTGAGTTCGCTTTCGAGACTGCCAGTTCCGTTGTACCAGGGCGCAGCTCCGATCTGCAGATTCTCCAGCACGGTAAGCCCCGGGAATACGCGCCGTCCTTCAGGCACGTGGGAAATTCCTCTGGCCACGATCTCCTCTGGGCGCAGCGACGCGATACTCTGACCGAGGAATTCCACCGTCCCGTTTGAGGGTCGCTGCAGCCCGGAAATGGTGCGCAAAACCGTTGTTTTGCCGGCGCCGTTCGCCCCGATCAGCGTAATCAGCTCTCCAGTTTGAATGGATAGGCTAACTCGCTTCAGTGCCTGCACTTTTCCGTAGAAGACGTCGATTTCTGCTACGTTGATCGTAGGGATGGCCTCCTTCCCAGGTATGCTTGAATCACTTCTTCATTTGACACAATCTCACCCGGCGCTCCGTCCGCGATCTTGCGACCGAAGTTAAGTACCGTGATACGATCTGCCAAGCTCATTACGAAATTCATGTTGTGCTCGATGAGCAAGATCGTAATGCCGCGATCGCGCACGATTCGGACCAGATGCACCAGGTCCGTCGTTTCGGTTTCATTGAGGCCAGCGGCTGGTTCATCTAGCAAGATCTGTTTCGGATCCTGTGCCAGCGCTCGCGCAATTTCGATCAACTTTTGTTGTCCGTAAGACAGATTTCTGGCTTTCACCGTTGCTTTGTCCTGCAGACCGATTTCGGCGAGCAGTTCCTTGGCCTTCTCGGCCGATCGGAGTTCCGCCCGCCTAAAAGCCGGTGTCCGAAACACGGTTTCAGCGAGCCCTTCCTTGATAATTCGGTGCATGCCGATCTGCACATTTTCCAACGCCGTAAGCTCTTTGAACAGCCGGACGTTCTGAAACGTGCGCGCCATTCCCATGCCAGCGATCTTGGCTGAATCGAACCCCTGAATCGTCTGGCCGTTGAATCGGACCAGGCCTTCTGTGGGCTTATAGAACCCGCTAATAATATTCAGGACGGTGGTTTTTCCCGCTCCATTCGGACCAATTAGCGCATGTATTTTCCCCGTGCAAACCTCGAGGGTCAGCCGGTCTACAGCCCGAAGCCCCCCAAATATCATCGAGACATTGTCAAGTTGCAGTAAAGGCGGCCCATCACCGCCGTCCGAATTTACCTGCACTGAACCGTGTCGTGCCGCGTAAGTTTCTTCAGCCATGACCCAAACCTTCCGACTCCCGCAACCATAACCACCGTCTACCGGGTGCTCCGCTGCTTGACACTCTGCAGCCAGCGTCCAACTCTGCCGTCCTGACTGAAGAGATGGACAACTCCCTGCGGCATGTAGATCATGATCAGGACGATGCCTACGCCGACCAGCGCCATGTAATACTCTTTTAAGAAGCGCAGTAACTCCGGGGCCAACGTGAGACCGATGGCCCCGATCACCGGACCGCACACGGTGCCTGCGCCGCCCACGAGTACCATGGTAAACAACACTATTGATTGATCGAATGAAAACGTGTCGGGACTTATGTACGACGAAGTATGAGCATATAGGCTGCCTCCGACACCTCCGAAGAATGCCGACAAGGCAAACGAAAACACTTTCGTAAATGTCAGATCAATACCGGCGGAACTGGCGGCAATCTCATCTTCGCGTACCGCCTTGAAGGAGCGTCCCAACTTCGAGTTGTCGATCGCCCAGGTCACAAACATGGCCAGTGCCAGGAACCCAAGCAGGAAATAATATTGCCCAACGGCGCTGTCGACGTTGTAAGTTCCTATAGTGATGCTCGGGATATCATGGACGCCGGACGCCCCGTGAGTCAGCCGTTCCCAGTTCTGCATCACCATCTGTATGATGATTCCAAAGCCGATCGTTGCCATAGCTAGGTAATGGCTCGAAAGCTTCAGCGCGGGAATACCAATCGCCACGCCGCAAGCTGCAGCGGCCAGCCCGGCGATGGGAAGGGCAGACCAGAAGCCCCAGTGAGCATCAACCACCAGCAGCGCGGAAGTGTATGCGCCGACACCGAAGAAGCCGGCCTGCGCAAACGAGATGTAGCCTGTATAGCCATAGATGAAGTTAAGCCCCATCGCTACGATCGCGTAAATCAGCGATAGATTCACCACTCCGCGGTAGTAATTGTTGGGCAGAAGGTGCGGTAATACCAGCAAAACACCCAGTAACAGAGCCCATGCCAGCTTTTGTAGCAGTCGGTTTTTCATCGTTTTTACTCCTTCCCTCCAGGCCTAGACTTTGGTAGAAATCTTCTCGCCAAACAGGCCTCGAGGCAGCAGAGCGAGCACGAGAATCAGGACGATAAAGGCAAACGCATCTTTGTAGAGAGAAGATACGTATGCTGCACAGAGTATTTCCACAATTCCCAGGAAAAGCCCGCCGAGGATCGCCCCGGGAACCGAACCGAACCCGCCGATTATACTGGCCGCAAACGCCTTAAGCCCCAACATGCCTCCCATGTCGGCCGACACATAGAAGACTGGTGCCAGAAGCACCCCAGCCAAGGCAGCTAGCATGGAACTATAGATAAACGTGAAGGCAATCATGCGCGATACTTTGATGCCCATCAAAGCAGCGGCTTCCTGATCCTGTGCCGTTGCTTGCATTTTTCTTCCCAGGTAAGTGCGATTGAAGAAGTAGTGCTGGAACAGAAACAGGACGCCCGTAATGCCCAAGATAAGCAAGTGCTGCGGATTGACCGCAAAGCGTCCAATCATGATCGACTTTTCCCCAAACAGGCCGGAGAAATAGAGCGGCTGCGCTCCCCAAATGATGCGCGCGATATTCTTCAGGAACATACTGACGCCAATCGTGCTGATGATGATCGTGATAAAAGGTTTCTGCCGTAAAGGGTAATACGCAAGCCGTTGGAAAACGTATCCATAAAAAGCAAGGACAATCACCGAAATTACATAGGCGGCAAGAATCGGCAGTTTGAACGTCAGTGTCAGGGTCGCTGCGACAAAGGCGCCAAGCATCAGGTTCTCGCCTTGAGCGAAGTTAACTACATTCACGGCATTGGCAATTACAACTATGCCGAGAGCCACGAGCGCGTAAATAGCGCCCATCGCCAGCCCATTGATCAGCAGTTGCAACATAACAGCAAACCCTCTGTCGGCAAACAGGCAGGCGCCAACCAGATGGCTTTTCGCCTGCCTAGGTCCATGCACCTATTCGGTTTTGACCGCTTCTTTCACGATTGGCCCGTTCGCCTGGATTTGAGCAATGACGACCTGGCGGGGGCCTTCGCCGTTATTTTCGTACTTAAAGATATTGGCGATTCCCGAGTAGCCCCTGATAGCGAAGATGCCTTTCTTAATGGATTCATTGTCGGTTGCGCCGTTCGCGTTCTCAATCGCTTGCTTGATAAGGAAAATTGCATCGTATGCGGCGGTGGCATTGAATTCCGGCTCTTTGTTATAGCGCTGCTTGAAACGCTTGACCCACTCCTCGGCCTTCGGATCCTTGACCTGGGCAACGACTCCATCCATAACCACGTAGACTCCATAGGCAGCTTCGCCAGCAAGCTTGCTCGTTGTCGGCGTGCCATGAGCGGCCGAGCCAATCAGAGGGAGATTAATGCCGAGCTGCTTGTTTTGACGCATCATCGTTGCGGCTGTATATGTGTCCGCCCAGTTGATGATAACCTCGGCGCCAGATTTGCGAATGTTCTCCAATTGAGCCGTAAAATCTCTATCCAGCCGATTATACGATTCATCGCTTACGACCGTACCGCCAAAGTCAGTGACGTACTTGGTTAGAAAATTCCGGCCAGCCATTCCGAAGTCATCGGTCAGATGCGCAATCGCTACTTTCTTTTTTCCTAGCGTTTGCACGGCGAATCTGGCAGAGGCCTGAGCGGCCAGGACGTCCGAGGGGCGGAAGCGGAAGAACCAGTCATTGCCCTGAAGAAGTACCGGGCTTGTTCCTCCGACAAAGGTCGGCATCTTTTCTTTGTTCGCAATCGCCGCAATTGCGAGATTCTGAGTGCTGACATCATTGCATAAAATGGCAACGGGTTTGGCGCTTAATACCTTATTATAGGCATTGACCATCGCCGGATTCGTGTCGTCTGAGTCTTCCTGGATCAGTTCCACCTTGCGACCCTTGATTCCGCCGGCAGCGTTGATTTCGTCGACCGCCATCTTTGCGCCAGCGGCTAGGTATTCCCCGATGGAAGTTCTTTCTCCCGTCAAGGCCACTGTCTGCCCAATTCGTATGGGTCCACTGGTATCGCTTCCGGAGCGACAGCCGGCCGCAAGAAAGCTGATCACCAACGAAAACAGAACAACCATCATGTTTACACGATTCTTCACTTTCTCCTCCTATGTGTGCGCACTGGAATTTCCGTCCGACCTTTTACCGCGGCCGTCCTCGCCTTCACGGCAAGCGCCGCCCCAGAGGCCCTTCCTTTAACTCAACAGAGCCGGAAGGGCCTCCTATTCCACACGAGCTTTCAGAGACGCCCGAATTGAGCGAGAAGCTCCTCGATAGTCTTGCCCTTCAGTATTTCCTTGCGGGCTGCCTCTTCCACCGCGGCCTGCTGCTTCGCTTTTTCATAGACCCTAGCCAAATCCCGTTGCGGAACAACCGTTATCCCGATCTCGTCGGCAACGATGAGATCTCCGGGATTAACCGCGACCCCGGCGCAGACAATGGGAGTATTGAACTCGTAGGGCTCCATTCTCTGCGATCCAGGAGAGTGAGTCGACCGCGGTCCGACTGCTTTCGAATACACAGGGAACTCCAGCATCCTTGCTTCGTCTGTATCGCGAACAGAACCGTCGACGACAGCGCCCACCACCCCGGCTGCGCGACAGAGACCGCACATGAGACCGCCCAACACGGAAGTTTCCGTCTCCCCAAAAGCATCGACTAGAAGCACGTCTCCTGCCTTGATCTGCCTAAATACGTCCAGGTAGTCAATCAGGTCGCCGGCTGTAAGCTTCACGGTAAAAGCTGGACCGATAATTTTCTTGTGAACCGTGCGAGGCTTCATGTAGCTCCTCATCACGTTGTCCCGGTCTTGCGCATCGGCCACGACACAGGACAGGCTCAGCACACCTTCCATCTCGCGGAACTTCGCAATGAGGTTCTGGTCTGAGTTTGCATGAGCGTTGATTATCTTTTTCATTGTAGTATCCTCCTCGCTATAAAATTTAGTTATTGATCACGCATTGGTGGTTGAGACCGAGCCCTTTGCCTCTCTGACAGCCTGGAGAAACTCGCCGGCGAGGGCCTCAATCCCATGGAAATCCTTTCTCGACGTAAGGTCTCGACGAACCAAGCTGCTGCCGACCCCTATGGCATCAGCGCCGGCCTTGAGGAAAGCGCCAGCGTTCGTCAAATCCACCCCCCCCACTGGCAGCAACCGGAGATCGCCGAATGGGCCCCTCAGGTCCTTGATGTATTGCGGCCCGACGGATGAAACTGGAAACACTTTGATCATGTCGGCGCCGGAATCATGACAGCGCAGAATTTCCGTCGGAGTAAACGCTCCCGGAATCATCGCTATTCCATGTTTCTTGACGGTAGCGATCACTTCGGTGTCCGTGTTGGGCGCCAGTACGAATTCAGCGCCACTCTCGATGGCCTGCAGCGCGGATTTCTTGTTGAGAACTGTGCCGGCGCCGACATGCAGTTTGCCGCAGTATTCCCGTGCGATCTGCCGAATCATGTCGCAGGCGCTCGCTGTGTTGAACGTTATTTCCACTGCCCTTATTCCTCCGCTGTAGAGAGCCGCTACTGTCTCCATTACTGAATCGACGGCGATCCCGCGCAGGATCGCTACTACACCGGTTTCTTTGATTGTAGTTACGACTGTTTCGGCAAGCATAACTTATCCCCCAAGGTAAGCCGTTTTTACACTCGGATCACCGAGGACTTCTCCCGCAGCGCCTTCCAGCACCAGTTGGCCTACCTCCAAGACGAACCCTCTTTCGGCAACGCTAAGGGCCGCCTTGGCATTCTGTTCTACCAGCAGGATCGTCTGGCCAGCACCGTGCAAGCTTTTCACCGTGCTTAGCACCTCGACCACCAGCTTCGGCGAAAGTCCCATGGAGGGCTCGTCGAGCAACAACACCTTCGGTTTGCTCATGACTGCCCTGCCGATAGCAAGCATCTGTTGTTCGCCACCGCTGAGCGAACCGCCCGCTTGCCGAATACGCTCCTTTAGCCGCGGAAAAATCGTAAAGACCTTCTCGAGATCATGGTTAATTTCGGTGCGATTCTTTCGCAGAAATGCACCCATCATCAAGTTTTCCAACACCGTGAGTGCCGGGAAGATGCCTCTCCCTTCAGGGACATATACGAGCCCCCTCGCCACAATCCGGTCGGATCTCATGCCAGTGATTTCCTCGCCCAGATAAGTGACGTGACCGGATCTGGGCGCGAGCATTCCCGAGATGGTCTTTAACAGCGTTGTTTTTCCAGCGCCGTTAGCGCCGATCAGAGCGACGAACTCTCCTTCTTGCAAACTAAAACTGATATCTTTGAGAACCCGCACATTCCCATAGAAGCTGTTAATGAGTTTCAGCGCGAGCGCGCAGGTTCGCGGCTGCGGCGACGGCGAGAAAGGCCCTTTACTATCACCGACCACCCCAGCAATGCTCACCGCCCCGGTGGGCTTGGTCGCGAGGTCGTCTTTCCCCAGGTACGCCGCGATGACCGCAGCGTCGTTCTGTACTTCGGCGGGAGTACCTTCGCAGATTTTGACCCCTGAGTCGAGAACCGTGGTTCGGTCAACAAGATCGCTCACTACCCGCATGTCGTGCTCGATAATGATGACGGTAATGCCAGATTCACTGATCCGCTTGATCAGTTGAATGAGCTGTTGTTTCTCCGTAGGATTCATCCCGGCCGCAGGCTCGTCGAGAAGCAGGAGTGCGGGCTGCGTGGCTAGAGCCCGCGCGATCTCCAGCCGTCGTTGTAGGCCATAGGCCAGGCTGTGTGCGGGCTCCTCCTTGTATTGCGCGATACCGACAAATTCTAGTTGCTGAAGGGCAATGTCTTTCAACCTTGCATCTTCGCGCCGTACCAAAGGGAAGCCGAACGTGACCCCTCCAAGCCTCGCCTTAGAATGGCATTGCGCCGCGGTAAGTACATTGTCCAACACCGTCATTCCCTTAAAAAGCTCAATGTGTTGGAAGGTTCGAGCGACGCCCGCTCGAGAAATCTGGTAAGGCGCGCAACCGGTCACGTCGCGCCCCCTGAAGGACACCGAGCCTGACGTCGCTTGCTCGTAGCAGGTTATGACATTGAATAGCGTCGTCTTTCCAGACCCGTTCGGCCCGATCAAGCCGCGAATCTCTCCTTGCTCGACCTTTAAGTCGACATTATTAAGGGCTACCAAGCCGCCGAATTTTTTTGTGACTGATGAGACGCTAAGCATTATCAAACTCACGGAGCCGACGTTTTCTGGGAGAGCTTATTGCCAAAGAATTGAATTGAGTTCACGCCCAGGGCCAGCAGGCCCGAGGGCAGGAAGATCGTGGACAGGATAATGCCCAGCCCATAAACAATCATTTGAAAACTGCCAAAAGCCCTAAGCAGTTCTGGCACGATCGCAAGTGTGACTCCCCCTAGAATGGAACCGGGAATACTGGATATGCCGCCGACCACGATCATCATCAGCACCAGCACGGACAGGTTGAAACCGTAAACATCCGGGCTGATGGTTGTCATGTAGTGCGCATAGATAGCACCCGCCAGCCCGGCGAGGGCGGCGGAGATGAGAAAGGCCAGGACTTTGTAGAACGCCAGGTTGATGCCGATGCTCTGGGCCGACGTTTCGCTTTCTCGTACAGCCACGAAGCTACGGCCAATCCTGGAGTGCACAAGTCTGGTGGAAAACAGAGTTACTAGAACTACAAAGAAGTAGGTGAGATAGAACCACTGAACCAGGCTACTGATCTCGAAACCTGCAATGCGTGGCGCAGGGATTCCGACGATTCCCATAGGGCCCTTGGTGAGGCTGACCCATTGGTTCAAGATGACCTGTATGATGCCTGCAAAGCTGACCGTGACCAAAACCAGGTAAACGCCGCCTCGAACCTTGAGCGCAGGCAACCCTACTACAATGCCCGCAATCGCCGCAGCCGCAGCCGAAAGAGGCAAGGCGAGCCAGAAGCTCACGCCAAGCCGCGTACAAAGAATTGCCGAAGTGTAAGAACCGATGGCATAGAATCCCGCCATTCCAAGGTGGATCTGTCCACAATAGCCGGTAACAATGTTTTGCCCCAAGGCTAGGATGATGTAGATACCCCCGAGAATCAGGATGTGCGAGAAATATGGGTTCGTGAAGACAAGCGGGACAACCATGATGACGGCTAGAAAACAATACGAGCAATAGTTCGTGTACAGCGCGTGCGTTGCCTTCAGTGTCATGCCCGTCGGCCTTTTCCGGCATCGAATATGCCACCAGGTCTTGCCATCAGGATGAATATCATCAGGATGAAGGCCGTCGCATCCTTGTACTCCGAGGAGATGAAGCCGGCGGAGAGGTTTTCAAGCACTCCCAAGAGGAGCCCGCCAATCACGGCTCCGGGGATATTGCCGAATCCCCCGAGGACGGCCGCGCTGAAGCCCTTCGAACTGATAATGGTGCCCATCTGAGGGGTCACGTAAAACTTCGGAGCAAGTAGTACTCCAGCCAACCCGGCAAGGCTGCTTGCCACCATGATCGTCAGAGAATCCGTCAAGCTGTGACTGATTCCCATAAGGCCGGCGACGCTACGATTCTGCGCCGCTGCTCGCATCGCGGTGCCAATTCGAGTCTTAGCGAGAAAGAGGTAAAGAGCCCCCATCGCAACCAGGCTTATGGCCATAATCCAGAGGTCTTGGGGAACCAGAAGAAACGGGCCAATCTTGATCGGCTCCGTCGATAGGAAAGATGGAAATTGAACGCCGGTCGATCCCCAGATCAGGATGGCGATGTTCTGAATTAGGACGGAGCCTCCGACGCAGCCTGCGATCACATACAGAAATCCATGTTTTGCGGTGGGAGCTATTACGCCGAGATAGAGCGCCAGTCCTACCAGCGATGCAGCGCCCACCCCGGCTAGGATAGATATCACGAACGACTGCTTGGACAGCAGGTTACTTCCCATCAGGACGGTCAGAGCGATGAAGGGGGCGGACATAAAGACCTCGCCCTGGGCGAAATTTACGACCCTCACGCCACTCCAGATCAGCGAGTGGGCCAGCGCCACAAGGCTATACACACTGCCAATAGCCAAGCCCCCCATCACGAGTTCCACCAGCGTTACGGCGTGATCCATAAATACACCTTCATCGCCTCAGCCATCTTCCGTTTTCCTTTGGGCCGCGGGATATCTACTTGCCCGGCGTAAATGACGTGGGCACCTTGTTGACCACCTTCCCGAACTGCATTTCGTGCAGCCCTTCTCCGGCGGCGTCAAAATTGAAGGTTCCCTGAACCCCGGCGTACTTGGACGAACGTAACGCATCGCGCAGCGCTTGAGGTTTCGCCTTGCCGCCGTTCTTAATGGCGTCGGCCAGCAAATAGATGGAGTCGTAACCTGTCGCGGCGAAATCATTCGGCGTACTCTTGTACAGTTGCTCGTATTTCTTGACGAATGCCTGCACCTTAGGATTAGGATTGGCAGGAATAAAGCCCGCGGCAAAGATGACGCCCTCGGCAGCCCCCCCGGCCGCGCCTTGCGTGGTATCCGACTCAATACCAGCTCCCCCGACAAATTGGGCTTTGATCCCCATCTGGCGGGCCTGCTTCATGATCAGTCCCATGTCGACCATAGGCCCGACTATGACCAGCGCTTGCGGATTAAGCTTTTTGATATTGATCAGTTGCGAACTGAAATCTTTATCGCCGGGAGTCCACGACTCGTCCGTCAGTATCCGAATACCCTTGTGGTCAAGCGCCGCCTGAATTGCCTTTGAGCCGCCCAAGCCGTAATCTGCGGAGTCGTGGAAAACAGCAATCTTGGTGTACTTCATCTTGGCGAACAGAAAGTCTCCGAGAGAGCCGAACTTGATGGCGTCATTGGCGCGCGTCCGGAACACCCAGGCATTTTTCTGCTCGGTGATAGCGACATTGGTGCCCTGCGGAAGTATAGGTATCTGCGCTCTGGCGATCACCGGCAACATGGCAAGACACGGGGAACTTTGTGCATCTCCTATCACTGCAGCCACGTGGTCCCGGTAGATGAGCTTGTTGAGTGCGGCGACAGCCTGCGCCGGAACTCCCTGCGAGTCCTCCAGTACCAGCTCGAGCTTAGTGCCATTGATTCCGCCGCTGGCGTTGATCTCGTCGACCGCCATCTTGGCGCCATTTCGTTGCCATTCTCCCAGCGCCGCATTGTCTCCGGTGCGGGCCGCAATCGCGCCGATTTTCACTTCATCGGCATGGGCAGCGTTGGTTGCAAGGTATCCCATCATTGCAACTACTAATCCCAACAAGGCTATTGTTCTAGTTTTCATACGCATGATGCTTCTCCTCATCGCTTGTCAAAAATGTCACTGATCTTCTCTCGTGCTCCGCGTCGGCAGCGCGATTCGATCGCTTATGCCGCACGGTGAAGACTTCACAGGCCAACGTCAGACTTTGACTGAGACTCGAGCATGAGACCACGCTCACGCGCTACGGCCATTGCACCCAAGCCAGCCAGATCGCCCGTCAGGTGGTCGTCCACTACAACGATTTCTCCCCGGAAAAAGCGATCACTCCTGATCAGGGCGGCGAAGGCTTGCTTCATAACCTTCTTCCCAGTGATCACAACCGGTATTTCCGGCCTTAGCTGGATGGCGCTGCTTTGCTTCAGGGCGAAAATGTCTTGTCCCAACACGGCGCCGAGCAGGAAGTTGGCCCTCTGTTCTGCCGTAGTCCCGCCGAACTGCTCAAGGATGCGCACGGAAAAACATGCCCGGCCCAGTCCCACGGCGGCACAGCAGCGTGCTCCCTCCAAAAGCATGGCTTCATCCAGTTCGTGCGCAAACGAGTTGGCCACGGCGCTTGCCAGGATGGTGTGACCGGTGATGACGTCCAGCAGTTCTCCGGCCAACGTGGTCACGCATGCCGTGATTCGATTGTTCGCATCCAAGGTGACGAATTTCGAGTGCGACCCCGGAAAGATGAAGATAGCTGGTCCTTGCAGGCTCGTCTTCTCAATAAGCCCGAAAACCTCGGCCTCTTCTCCCCGCATGATATCCATGGCCTCGTAGGTGGCGAGATTTACCTCGGGGATACTGTTCTTAATTCCCGGTACGAACCAGATAGGTCGCGGGGCGACCTCCGGAATGCAGCTCTGGACAAGTCCTTCGGCCAGTTCTTCAATACCTGCGGGAGCAGAGACGTGCGGAACTTCGAAGAGCCCGATATTGGAGGTGATCATTCCCGACGCCACAATCAGCCCAATACTGGAAAGATCGACTCCAGCAATAGCAGCAGCCTTCAGGATGGCATTTTTGATGCCAGCTTGGAGTTTTTGCTTGTTGCCGGTAATTGCGGTGTCTCGTACACCCACCTCAGCGCAGGATTCGGAGATGACCCGATCATCGTGCCAAACTTTTGCCCGAGTGTTTGTAGTTCCAGTATCAATTGTGATCACAAGCATTAGATCTCTTGGCGTGTGCAGTGCAGGTAGGCTGCCGTCTCAACCGATCGAAGGCAGTTCTCTGTTTGAACACGCGCTCCTCCCTCCATTCCTCCAACCAGACCTCAACGCACGCCCGACACGACTGGCGCCTCCTTCCAAAGCACGCTGCGGGTAGAGGCGCCTACCGGTGAATCCGAATCAGCTGCTTTAATTCCACGGTATGTGGTGGATTTACAGACCGCAACTCGGCTTAGGCCATGTTCGCGCGCTCAGACGATCTCCCGCGTCCTGAGACCCAACGTACAGACCGCCGACAAGGCACTCGCCGCAACCATATAGCCGGCCACCATCGGCCAGGAACCGTATTTCGTGAGAAGCAGGGTGCAGATGAGCGGAGATGCACCACCACCAAGAAGCGCGCCGAACTGGTGGACCAAGGACAGTCCACTGTAGCGGACGCGGGTGGTAAACAATTCGGAGAAGAATGCCGCCTGCGCCGCGTACACCGAACCGTGGCCGAGCGCCAGACCGAACGAGATTGCCAGCCAGATAAGGCCGGCCTGCCTGCTGTCAAGCATCAAAAAGAACGGATAGGCAAGAAGAGCCTGGAACACCATGCCCCCGATATAAACTCGGCGCCGGCCGATCCGGTCGGACAGCGCGCCGAAGAAGGGCAGGGCCAGGCATTCCAAGGCACAGCCGATAAGGACGCCATTAAGGACCAATTGTCTGGGCAAACCGAGCTTGGTGACACAATACGTGATCGCAAACACAGCATAGACGTTGAACAGTCCGCTCTCGGCGATCTTGGCGCCAATGCCAAGCAGAATGTCGCTACTATGAAGGCGAACGGCTTCGACCACGGGGAGTGCGGCGCGATTTCCTGCGGTCAGCACGCGGCGAAATACGGGCGTTTCCTTAATGCGCGTGCGTATGAAAAAACCGAGGCCGACAAGGACGATGCTGAACAGAAACGGCACGCGCCATCCCCAGGACATAAAGGCAGCCTCACTGGTCGCTGCCGTCAGGCCGAAAAACAGTACGATAGGAATAAGAAAGCCGGCGGGCACTCCGATATTCACCAGCGCAGTGTAAAAACCGCGCCGGTTCGCCGGTGCGTGTTCCGCAGTCAGCGATATGCCGCCGCCGTACTCTCCCCCGATGCCGATGCCCTGCAGTATACGCAGTATGATCAAACCGATGGGGGCAAGCACCCCGATTTTGTTATAGGATGGCATCAAACCGATCAGAACGGTGCCGGCTCCCATGAGGAGAATGGTCGTCATGAGTGCAGCCTTGCGGCCGACCCGGTCCCCGATATGGCCGAATATAATGCCGCCTAGCGGCCGAGCGCCATAGCCGATAAATAAAGTTGTATACCCGACGAGAGTTCCAACTAGTGGATCATAGTTTGGAAAGAAGATCTTGTTGAAGACGAGAGCCGTTGCGACGGAGTAAATGAAGAAATCATAAAACTCTATCATCGTACCGATAGCGCTGGCCAAGGCCACTTTCGCGATATCGCTACCTTCAACCTGGTCCTGAACATTGTCGTCCAGCAACGGTGGCGAGGACCTGTCATCATTCTCAATGGCCATTGGACTTTCCCTCCCTACATGTTCATTCATTGACTAAGGCGTCGTTGTAATGCTTTCGACTCCAACCAGACATCAACGCACGCCCGACGCGACTCGCGCCACCTCCAAAGTACGCTGCGGGTACAGGCGCCTGCCGGTGAATCCGATTCGCCGGGAAATACTTAGGGCCGTTTCTGCGATGAGATTGCCGAATTTAGCCACCCGGCGAGGATTACCGAGCATCTTCGACGCCAGGCTCGCAATACTGATGGCGGCTACCGGCCTTCCACTCATGTCCGAGATTGAAGCCGCCACGCAGAACACCTCCCGCTCGCTCTCCCGATCGTCAATTGCATAACCCCTCTGCCGCGTCGTCTCCAAATCCCGCTGCAAGGCTGACAGTTTGGTAATCGTGTACTCCGTCCTGGAGGGCATTCCCGCCGCGCGCACGATCTCTTCTACCTTGCTGTCGCTGTAGGCTGCGAGCAGGGCCTTGCCGAGCCCGGTGCAATGCATTGGGTTGCGCGAACCTAGGGTGGCAGAGGTCCTGACCGAGGACGTTCCCTCCACTTTGTCGAGATAGACGAGTTGGCCATTGCTTTCGACGGCCAGAAATGCCGTCTCCTTACAGCTTGCCATCAGCGCCTCAAGTAGCGGCCGGGCTTCGCGATGCACGTCCGTGCGCGCCAGAAAGGCCAGTCCAACTTGAAAAACCTTGATGCCGAGTTTAAAGGTTTTCAGGTTGCGATCTGCAAATTCCAGATATCCCTTTTCGATCAGCGTGTACAAGAGTTCGAAAGCGCTGCTCTTGGGAATGCCGAGGGCATGACTAATTTCGGTAATGGTGACCGGATCGTGCTTGGCGGCAATATGGCTCAGGATATCCATTGAGCGCGCAGACGATTTGTTGATCCTGGTTGGCATGTTCACTATTGTGAACTCAGTTTTACCTGTTGTACGAACTTGTTTTAGCAAATTAGCCATAAGTGTCAAGAAATTTCTTGCGCACGCCCCCGAAATCCGCAATTGGCTGTGCCAAGTTCCTTGGCCAGACGGGTCATCGCTGGCTCGATGTTCGGGCGGAATCGCTTGCGTATTTTCCGTTGGAAACGATTGATGACCTCAGCTCGAACAATTAGGAAGCCCCATGCCCGTAGTGTCCAAATACTCGATCTGATTGAAAGTGCAGGTCCACGCTGCCTTTAGGGCTAGCTTGGCTGGATTACTCGCAGCCCGCATTCCGATAACAAGCCCAAATTGACTTGATTGATTATTGCTCAAAACAGATCAGGGAACTTAATTCCCTGATACGCCCCTGATAATTCCCTGATACGCCCCTGATAATTCCCTGATACGCCCCTGATAATTCCCTGTTTTATTTTAAGCCGACACCGGCTCTTGGCAGCAGAAGTTACCATAAATGAAGCGTTTACGGCTGCTATCTACCGAATTAGGTCGGCCGCTTTTACGAAATTCCCTGTATTTTTCCCTGTTAGCAGGGAATTTGGCAGAGAGCGGTTCGCTCGGGACTGCATCCTCCAGTAAGTCTGCAATATTCCAACAACATCCAGATAACCGCCAGTTTTAACGGTTTTCGCGGCGGTTTGCGCGAATTTCGACAACAACCTGTACTGGAGAACGCTGTTGGAGAATCTTTCCTGCCAAACAGTGGCTGAATTCTCCGGTTGGCCGAATGGTAGTACAGGTTTGAGAGCGAACCTGTAGTGAGAGTTCGCGGATTCTGCGTGTGCGGCAGCCAGTACCGACCAGCGGGGAGGGGCTTGCCTTTGTGCGGAGCAGGTTGATGGTCGTGGTAGACGGCACATGTCAGCCCGAGCGGCTGAAGTGCCAAAGCAAAATCTTGAATCAATCGTGATGCATTCTCAACTGCCATGATCAATCACCTAAACTCACGATTTGCGCTGATCGAGGCCTGTTGATTTATAGGAAAAGGTCAGCGTTTCCGCCAGCCATCATGGAACGTATAATGGG
>JBEKBO010000094.1:0-17844 GCA_050015355.1 Candidatus Korobacteraceae bacterium
TCTGCTGGAAGCCCTCGAACAGGCTGCTGCTCTGGCCCTCGCAGCTATCACCCCGGACAACGCCGCAGCTTGGTTCAAACACTGCGGATACGGTATATAGCTTCATGGGAACCGCTCTAAGGAGCTGCCTGGAAATGTCGCGCTGCTACGTTGGCCCCGGCTGCTAAAATCTAGTTAAAATCTCCGGCGGCTTTCATAGGATATATGTCCAGACCACGCGCAAAGAAGATCAAACTGCTCATCCTCGATGTTGATGGCGTCATGACCGACGGAAAAATCTACCTCTTCCCAGCCCCTGCCGAAGTGCAGCAAGCGCTTCGCAAAGGCCGGGAGAAGTATGCCGACAAAGGCGGCTACACCGTCTCCAGCGATAGCATGGTCGAGGCGAAAGGCTTCCACGCTCACGACGGGACAGCCATGTCGCTGGCCCAACTAGGCGGGATTAAGACCGCCATCATCACCAAGCGAGTCTCCGAGACCGTCCGGATTCGCTGTCGCGACCTGCGCATCGACCACGTCTACCAGGGAATCTCGGATAAGCTGGCGGCAATGCAGGAAATTCTGACGAAAGAGGGGCTCACGGCCGAGCAGGCAGCCTACCTTGGAGACGACGTGATCGACCTGCCCGCGATGCGCGCCTGCGGACTCGCCATGGCCGTGGCCAATGCGCGCGAATCGGTCAAACAGGTAGCTCACATCGTCACCGAGCATGTTGGCGGAGACGGCGCAGTGCGCGATGCCGTGGAGTACATCCTGAAAGCACAGGGCACGCTGGATCGCGTGGTGGCTGCCTACATCGGAGAGCGCTCACCAAACTAGAACTGGTTGCATAAATGCGTTTTGGAAGAACCGGCAATCTCCTCAGGGGCTAAAGCCCGCACCATTACTGCTCTGGGCGGCGCGGCTGAAGCCGCGCCCCTTCAAAGAAATATTTATGCAACCAGTTCTAGACCAGTTTCGACCAAATAAAAATGCCCACCGATCCAATGCAATCCGACCGGCGGGCCACCGTTTCCCCTGAGGAGTTCAGGAGGTTTGTCTTCTTAGACACCATCGGCGGCAAAAAGTTAGCAATTTGGGGCCTGATAGCGCAAAAATAATTCGGGGCAGTCCGCCACTAGCGGCAAGGCAGAGGGGGAATGCCACCGAATCAGTGCCGCTATTGCTTCTCTGACGGCGTAAACGGCTAGTTAGTTGTTCCCTGGTGATGTCGGCTTCGAATTGCGCGGCGAGCCATTCTCGGCGTTGTTCTTGTCTTCGTCTCCCTTGAAGATCCCCAACACCTTTCCGAAGAAACCTTTTTTCTTCTCCGGCTGACCGGCGGAGGCTGGGGGTTGAGCAACAGGAGGTGCGCTCGGCCCTTGCGCTCGCTCGCCTGGGGGAAGGACCCTGGCCGGTCCGTTTGTCGTGGGAGGGGTAGGATTCGGCTGACCGACTCCGAAAATGCGCTGCAGGAAGTTGCGGCCGTCTCCCTGGTCGCAGGTCATGGTGGGCTCGGTGCCGGCGACGAAGGCCACGTTGTAGCCGTTGGGGCAGGAACTTGTCGACAGCAGGTTGGTGACCTTATCGAGGTGGACGTCGACCACGCCCGAAGGCGGCTGGAATGGGCCGGCGTTCTTATATTGCGGCAACTTAACGGCGCTCTTCATGAACTCCGCCCAGATGGGCGCCGCCGTCGCAGCGCCCGCCAGCTTCAGGTCGCTGTAATCGTCGTATCCGACCCAGACGATGCACAGCAGGTTCGTCGTGTATCCGGCAAACCAGGCGTCGTGCGAGGTGCCGGTCTTGCCGGCGGCGGGGGCGGTGAATCCGCGTGCGCGCACGGTGTAAGCCGTGCCGTTGTTCATCACCGACTCCATCATCGACGTCATGACGTAGGCGACGCGCGGGTCGAGCACCGGCCTGCTGTCGGTACTGTAATCCTGCACCACGTCGCCGTTGCGCGCCCGCACGGACTTGATCATTTGCGGGGAGACGCGCGCGCCAGAGTTGGCAAAAACCGTGTAAGCGCCCGCCATATCGAGCGGGGTAGCGTCGTAGGCTCCCAGCGCCATTGCCGGAGTCGCTCTCACGGAAGCGATTCCCGCCGTCCTCGCCAGTTCCGCCACGTTGTTGTAGCCGACCATCTCCGCCAGCTTTACCGTAGCGTTGTTCAACGATTGGGCCAGCGCAAAGCGGGCGGTCACCTGTCCGTGGTACTCGTTTTTGTAATTACGCGGCTCGTAAATCTGATCGCCATAGGCGAACGTCGTGGGTGAATCGTCGATGAGAGTCGCCGCCGTGAACGCTTTGTCAGGCGAGCCTGTGATGGCCGTATTCACCGCGGCCGCATAAACGAAGGGCTTAAAAATCGATCCGGTAGGACGCTTGGCGACCGCGTGATTGAGCTGGCTGAAGCCGTAGTTGCGTCCGCCGACCAGCGCCAGCACCTCGCCGTTGTGAGGATCGAGGGCCACCAGCGCGACCTGCGGGATCGGGCCCGGAATCTCGTGAGTTTCGTAGTGGGCCGAGCTGCCTGTGCCAACCTTTACGCGTTTCGTGCGCTGCTTCTTGACCTGTTCGTCCACCAGCTTCATGCCGCTGCTGACGGCGTCGGCAGCCGCGCGCTGCAGCTCGGGGTCAAGCGTAGTGTAAATGCGGTAGCCCTGCTCGTTGAGATCATGCTCGCCAAGCGAGTTCTGCGCCGTGTCTTTCACCAGGTCGACAAAGTACGGGGCGTCGCTCGACTCCACGTTCATGGCCGCCAAGTTGAGGGAGGTAGCCTTCGCCTTGTCCGCCTGTTCGCGGGTAATCGCGCCGGTATCGGCCATCGACTCCAGCACCAGGTTGCGCCGTTCCACCGCGCGCTCGGGATGCCGGTACGGGGAAAGATAGCTTGGCCGCTGAATCAGCCCGGCCAGCATAGCCGCCTCGGGCAGCGTAAGATTTTTGACGTCTTTTCCGAAATAAGCCCGCGACGCCTCGCCAAAGCCGCTGATGGTGAACGAACCGCGCTGTCCCAGGTCAACTTGGTTGGCGTAGAGCTCAAAGATTTGTTTCTTGGTGAGTTTCTGTTCCAGCTCGAGGGCAATCAAAATCTCGATCAGCTTGCGCTTGATCCGCTTTTCGGGCGTGAGGAAGAACCCGCGCGAGAGCTGCATCGTGATGGTCGAGCCGCCCTGTTTGTGGCCGCCCGCCCGCAGATCGATCAGCGCCGCTTCCAGCAGCCGCCAATAATTCACTCCGCTGTGCTGAAAAAAACGGCGATCCTCAATCGCAACGACCGCGTCGACCAAGTCCTTAGGAAGGTCGTCGAACTTTACCAGTTGGCGCTTGGTTCGTTGCTCGCCCTCGAATAGCTGGGTGAGGAGCTTAGGCTCGAGTTCGTAGCCGTCGAGACTCTGGCCCGCGTTGTTGCCGATCCCCTCGATTCGATCAACCGAGTGGCCGAGGAAGTGAATTACCGCGCCATCCGGACTGTGATACGACTGCTCGCCCGGGTGAATTTCGAGCGAGATCGGCTTGATGCGAAACCACCCCATTCCCGTAGACCCATCTTCCTGCTCCCTGTAGCCGGCCCCGCGCAATCGGTTGGCGACTTCCTCGATGCCGATGTGATCTCCCGCTCGAACGACCTCGGCACGGCCATAAATCCTGGCTGAAGTATTGAAGATGGGACCACGCATGCGCCGGTCGATGATGCGTTCGTACTTGACGTGATAGAACGCGAAGACGCCGAATATCACCGTGCTCAGGATGATGAAGGCCGCGACCGCCGTACGCAGGACGGGATCTGTCAGATAAGAACCGCGACTCCGGCCACCTTTTCGGCGCTCCGGTGTGCGTTTCCACTGCGGGATTTTAATTTTTATAGCCACTTTTTATGAGTGCGGATGCCACCCCTGGCACGCAAGGTGCCCAGTGGAATGTTTAAACCGGAAGAGCTGACGGTAAGCCATCGCGGGCCTGTCCTGCAATAAAACCTTTATGTATTTCATATTCCGCAGCCCGGGAAATCCGATGGAGCGGCCCATGATGCTCTGACAAACTGAGCCACATTAGCCTTAAACCCGAGGTCGATCCTCTCGGCTATCCCGGAGCGTGTCTTTATTTATTGTAACTGTAAACGCTGTCCGGGAGCTCTCGGACCTCAGATCCGCTTATTCTTCGTCGATGGAGCAAACTTCAGGTCGATTGGGTGGATAGGAAGATCAACATGGATGGTGTACTCCGCCGATATCGAAATCTCATTCCCGGCACGCCGCACTCGAATCTGCTCAAGCCTTAAGGGGATTCCGTAATCTCGTCCCCTTGTCGCGACCGACTGCTGAATGTCTGCTTCCGATCTGGTCGTATATGACTCGACCATCGCAGCCTGCTCCAGGTCGCTCTGGAATTGGTAATACGTGTAATACACGGGTGCTACTTTTGAGCCGACGTACACAGCACTGCCCACAATCATTATTATCAGCAGTGGTTTCAGTCGGAACATAAAACCTCATTTCTTAACCGGCGCAGCGAACCAGCTCCGCCACCACGGCATTAACCTCGGCAATCATCACATCGCGGCTCGCCCGCGTCGACCGGGTAATTACCTCAACTTTTCCCTCAGCAAGCTTTTTCCCGACATTGATCCTAAAAGGGATGCCCACCAGGTCCGCATCCTTGAACTTAACCCCCGGGCGCTCGTCGCGGTCGTCCAGCAGGACCTCCAACCCAGCCTCCTCCAGGTCGGCAGCAATTTGTCGAGCAGCGCTGGAGAGCTTGGCGTCCGCTACGTTGGTCGGCACCACGATAACTTCAAACGGGGCAATCCGCGGCGGCAGCCAGAAGCCGTTTTCGTCGTGGTTTTGCTCGATCACGGAGGTCAGAATGCGCTCGATGCCGATGCCGTAGCTGCCCATGATCGGCGTGACCTCCTTGCCGTCCTTATCGAGAACGCGAGCCCCCATCGATTCCGAATACTTGTATCCCAGCTTGAAGATGTGGCCGATTTCCACTGTCTTGCCCAACTTCAACGGTTGCCCACAGTTGGGACAGCCTTCGCCCTCAACCACACTCCTCAGGTCGGCATAGCCAGTGTGCTGAAAAGTGACATCCGGCGTCAGATTACGAAGGTGATAGCCCTCTCGATTGGCGCCTCCAACCATGTTCTTGCGGCCGCGCAGCGCCTCGTCCACCAGGACGACGAAATCGCCAGCCTCGCCCGTATAGCGGCGCTTGCCTTTATCCTCGACCATTCGCACTAGATTCAGTCCCAGCGGACCCAGGTAGCCGGCAGGCGAGCCGAAATACCGTACGATCTCCTCGTCGTGCATCGGACGAAACTCGCGCCCCTCGACGGCCGAAACCAGCTTGGCTTCGTTCATCTGGTCGTTGCCTCGCATCAGCACCAGCAGCGGACGCCAGATAGCCTCTCCGGCCCGCGACACGCCATCGTGCAGCATGAAGGCCAGCGATTTGATGTTGTTATTAGGCGAATACTTGAGGAACGCGGCAACCTCGTCGATGGTTTTCGTCCCCGGAGTTTCCACCAGCTCCGGCGTGCCGTCGCCTGTGGGGGCCAGATCTTCCGTGGGCGGCAACTTCGAGCTGGCCTTTTCCAGGTTGGCGGCGTATCCGCAGGCCGCGCAGCTTGCCACCAGGTCTTCACCGGCATCGGTGTAGACCATGAACTCGTGCGACTGCGACCCGCCCATCGCGCCGGAATGGGCTTCCACCACCACGTAGTCCAGTCCGCAACGTTCAAAAATGCGGCAGTAGACCTCGTAATGCTTCTTGTAGCTCACATCAAGGCCGGCGGCGTCCAGGTCGAAGGAGTACGAGTCCTTCATGGTGAACTGCCGCACCCGCAAGAGTCCGGACTTGGGACGCGGCTCGTCGCGAAATTTGCTCTGGATCTGGTACCAGATCTGCGGAAGCTGCTTGTAGCTGCGCAGTTCCTTGCGCGCAATGTCGGTCATCACCTCTTCGTGCGTCATGCCCAGGCAAAGATCGGCGCCCTTGCGATCCTTCAGGCGGAACATGTTGTCGCCCATGCCCGTCCAGCGCCCGCTCGCCTCCCAGATCTCGCGCGGATGCAGCGCCGGGAGATAGAATTCCTGCCCAATCGTGTTCATCTCCTGCCGCACTACGTCGCGGATCTTCAGGATGGCCCTCTGGCCGAGGTACAGATAGCTGTAAATTCCAGCCGACAGTTGCCGTATGTAACCGGCGCGGACCAGGAATTTGTGGCTGGCGACTTCCGCGTCAGCCGGGGCTTCGCGAAGCGTGGGTATAAAAAGTCGAGACCAAAGTTGCATGATTGTGAGACCGCCTTGTCTAATGTGCTACGTCTAATATGCTGCGAAGGTAAGCGGAATAAAGATTGTAACAAGTAAGCGCGGCAATCTCCGAGCACGGCCAGAACCGGGAATTGCTGGTGCCCCACGTTCGCCCGTGTCGGGGTCCCCGACGAGGCTCGGCTCGTTGGGGTGACTGGGCTAACGTGGGGTAGTTGCTTCGCGTGGCGGCGAATTCATACCGGATTCGCGGAAGGTATATTCGGAGAAGAACCGGCCATTCAATTCGGCGGTGAAATCAGCAAGCGCGTGCTGCTGGAAAGGAAACCTGGCGTGGCAAAGAAGGCAAAGGCTCCAAGCAGTGGAGCGAACGCTGCCGGAGGCTCCATGTTTCGCGACATCCTCAGGCAGATTCGCCGCATTCCGCGCGGCCAGGTCGCCACCTACGGCGATGTGGCCTATGCGGCAGGGTATCCGGGAGCGGCGCGCCAGGTCGCCTGGGCTCTGCACGGTTGCGGACGCACGGTCCCGTGGCAGCGCGTGATCGGCAGCGGCGGCAAAATCCTCTGCACTGGAGAACTCGGCTTCGAACAGCGTCTGCGGCTGCAGGGCGAGGGCGTCGAATTCACCGGGATGCGTGTGCGCATCGAGCAGCATCGCTTCCACTTCTTCGGCAACAAGAAGGGCGGCAAAGGGAAGAAAAATCGGGCAGGGAAGCGGAACAAATAAATGCACGGATTTCTCGCTTGCCCGGACAATCCTATCTTCTTCAGCGCGGGCGCTCTGGTCGGTGGTTTTGGGAGTTGGTCAATCTCCGGATTGCCGCCGAGATGCCCAAACCCGCTACTTCAGGAGTTCCCGATATGTTACGGTGTATTCACCGGCTGCCAAAGTTTGCTCTGCTGTGGGGCGGGGGTAAATATTTTGCGCTACGCCTGTTTGGCTCACACATTCCATACGGCCAGTCGAGCCGGTTGATCCGACGACAAGGTAATGACGACATAGAGGGAGCAGAACACGATGCCTAAAAGCTTTAACGGATTCGGCACGCGGTACTACGGTGAGCGCGATTACCGGAAAGATGGTTCTTATTTGACGACGAACTTCTTTTGCATCCTCTATTTTCCCGTCATCCCTCTCCACACCGTGCGGGTGATCCCTGATCCCAAGAATACGGAGTGGTCCCCTGTGGGTACCAACTACTATTCGATATTGGAAAAGCGCGCGCCCAACCTGTTGCAGGTTGCTTCGGTTTATTTGTGTGGATTTACGGTTCTCGCGTCAATCATTCTGTATTTTGTTAAGATCGAGCCCGTTTTACAGAGCCTCTTTCCATGGCTCGCGTCACGCTGGCTGGAGCCCATTCCAGCCCTATTGGCGCTCGTTCCGCCTTTTGTCGTAGTGCGCATTCTACGGAACAACGCACGGAAGCGGGCCTATGCTCAAGACATGAATTTTCCGACAGCAACTGAATAGCGATAGAGGCAACGGCCGCTCGCTGCCGATTGACCTCAATGCTCTTTTACTTCTTGCCGGTCGCCGCGAACCTCAGGAAACGGACTGCCATATAGAAGGCGCTTAGCATGAGTACGCCTGGAACGAGTACCCCCACGGCCCCGGAGAGCAGCGTGTCTCCTTTAAAGTTGGTCGGTATGTAGCCGGCCGCCACCAGACCGGACAGTGCCAGCACCAGGCCGAATACGGCCGAGAATACGCGATGCATAATCATGCCCTCACTCTTCCCGAACGCGATTGCGCCGAGCGTAGCACATTTGCGACCGGCAACACCATCTTGTTGAAATGACAAGCAACGCAGACTACCTGAGAAGGGAAATGTCGTAGGATTGTCAATTATGGAATTAGTTCGTTCCACTCCCGTCACGCGGTCCTGGAAGAGCACACTGACGTCCTTGCTCTTTGCCTTGGCGATGCTGGGGGCTGGCACCTTTCTCTTTTACGAGAACCGCGTTATCACACCTGTGATTTTTCTCTTGCTGGCCATGGTGGGAGCGTGGGCCGCGGTGTCTAATTCCTACACGGGCGATTGCCCGGCGTGCGGTGCAGTGCAAAAACGTTTAGGCGGATTGCATCGTTGCGACCACTGCCTTGCTTACGGCGAGGTTGTGAAAGGGGAATACCGCGAACTCGAATCTGATCGTGTACTCAAGACGCCGATGTTTGCCGCGCGGGTTCCGGAACCATGTCATATGCCGAAGCTCTGCAGTCGGTGCGGTCTTCCGGCCGCAAGGTTTGAGAAGCTGCGCATCATCCGGAAAGAATTCGCTTTCGATTTGGATGTTCCACATTGCGAATTGCATACGGGAGGAGCCGACCTGGCGACGGAACGTGTCCAGGGAAAGGGCGGAACCGAGATACCGGTTCTCAAAGTTGCTTCTTACCGCTTTTACCGCGAGTTTCTAAAACAAAACAAATCGGCGACGGGATAGGAGTGAAGGTTTGGTCTCCTGGCAGGCTGCTGAAAAACAAGTTCTAGGCAGGGCGAATTACCTCACCGCCCTTCGATGGCCAGAGGCTAATCTTTCAAGCTCATTTCGCCAGCTTTGACAGCAGGTCGCGCGCCAGGGATTCGATTTCGCCGAAGTGCTTCTGGTATTCGAGGAACAACCGGTTCAATTCAAGCGAACGATCGGGGTTGAGATGCGCCCGCAGCATCATGTCGCGCAGGCGCACGGGATTGGGCAACGCCAGTTCGTCTTTCAGTTCTTCCAGTGCGGTGTTGGGATCGTAGTGATAGGCCATCGTCTCCTCGTTTTTAACCTGTCACGATTGTAAGCCGTTCGACGCCTCGCGGCAGTGATGAAGTCTCGCGGAGGACGCGATTGCGCATGCCGCAAAAAACGGCTGGGCCAGTTCGCTTTTTTTCGAACCACCCAGCCGTATGCCTATGGAAACTCTTCCGGTGCTCTAACCATGGCCGGGCGATGATAGCCCCGGATAGACCAACACTCTAACAGGCTGCTGGAAAACTGTTCTCCGAGGTGTCATCCTGAGCGAGCCGGGGTCCCCGGCGACGGCCGCTTTTGCCGTTGCTGGGGTGAAGGAGCGAAAGATCTGCTGTTTGCGCGTGCTGAAAATAAAGCAGATCCTTCGGTCGCGCAAAACCGGCACGACCTCAGGATGACACTGCTACGAGTTTTTCAGCAGCCTGCTAACGTGTGAGCGTAACGGCGCCTGACATCTGGTTTAGGAGTCCGGGCTTGGCGATCGCCTTCACGTAAATCTTATAAGTGCCGCTGGCAAAACTGTATCCACTAAGGTCCATCGTATGATCGCCCGCGGGGGCCTCGGCCAACGGCATCAGGTTCTGGCCGTCTTGCGAGATGTAGATCACGTAATGATCGAGCGTGCTTTCCTGCCCGGTGATGCTCCAGTTCAGCGTCTGTCCGGCGAGCGCGGCGGAAACTGTAACGCAGTTGTCGATGCCCGATTCAATCTCCGTGCCTTCCTCGTAATCGTTCCAGGTAGGGATCTGGAGTACGGGCAATTGGTTGGACGCGGAGTAGTACTTGTTGACCTCGGCAAAGGTCGCGAGCCATGTCTGTCCGCACTGCTGGTTCTCGATGCGGTTTGATCCCCAACTCGCCAGAGTATCGTTGAAGCCCTTGTAGACCGAGCCGATCGTCAGCAGCGACGGGTGAGCAATGCCCGTGGTATAGAAACTGTCCATTGCGCTCAGTCCGATGTCACTAGCGTTGCTGGAGACGTTCGTCCAACTGAAGCTGCCATCGGAGTCCGCGGAGGTAAATCCGCTCGCATTGCGGAAGATGAATAAAGGGTTCCCAGCAGCCTGGGCGCGAACCGTGGCCCAGTCGATCGCCAAAGTCGTGTTCAGGAAGAACAACACCACCGGGCGTCCGTTCCAGAGAAAATAGCGGGGCGAGCTGAAGTAGTTGTCGGCCATGTACTGAATGTCGCTGAGTAGCTTGGTAGTGACGTTGGCGGCGCCAGTCAAGGATCCGGAATCCTCGCAGATCGCGAATTCGAAGTTCGGGCTTGCTTCTGCCGCGGCTTTGACGTTCAGCGTCGCCGTGTTGTGGTGGGTGTTCTGGGGGCCGTACCAGTCGACGATGAAACCATCCATGCCGCGGCTGATGGCGTCGGCTACCTGGGCGCTGGCAACGGCCGGATTGGCTTCATCGCCAAGACCGATGCTGACGTGGCCCGCACTGTTCCACCACGGCATGTAGTGGGCAAACACTTTTGTGGTTGCGCCGGTATAAAGCAGGGTATGGATATCAACCTTACTGACGCTTCCTGGCTTGACGTTGCCGTTGGTGGTGCCGGTGAAGCTGGTGAGATTGGTGTTATTAGCGGTCTCGGCGGCAAGAGTCGTCGTCGGCGCGATGCTCACACTTCCGGCTGAAACAAGGCTGGCAGGTGACGTAACCGATGCTGTATCCGGGCTCGAAGTTGTTACAGCGGAAGAACTCGCCGTAGCCGGCGAAGTTGAAGCGCTTGACGTGTTTGATCCAGACGCCGCCGGACTCGTTTGACTAAACGACTTTGAGGCTCCTGATGCACTTCCTCCACATCCGAATGCAATTAGTGTGCAAAAACTTGCGAGTATGAAAGCACCGATCTTTAACTTCACTCTTGTCTCCTTCAGGAACCCGGTGTTGTTCCGTGAAGGAGAAGTTACAGTTCGGTGAACGCCCTGACAGTCGACCGTATGCTTTAGTACTAATCGCTTTCGACCTGAGCGTTTCGACCAATGAGGACCTAGCCGGACTCAGTATCGCAACTAAGGCCCCGAAATGAGGTTTCTGCTTGACTCCAGATTCAGGTGTTTTTACTAGTGAGCAAACGCAAGAGCCAGGCATCGCCTAGTGTGAGTTGCTGGCGTGAGTTGCTGAAAACTCGTTCTTGCAGCGCGTTACGAACACCGAGCCGCCTGACACGATACGGGAGAGGTGTTCACCAACGGATTGCTTTTTGCCGATGAGAAAACGACGGGCGGAGCGCAAATCAGAAGCGGGTCGTTTGTGCACGAAGAACGCGGTCACGAGGATTCCTGTAGCGGGGCCGTAATCCCTGCCGACCGGGCAGAGCGCTGCCCGCCCAGAACAGGGGTTACTGTCCTTTGGCGGGGAGGGAGCTGATCGCCCGGCATGTTACTTGAGTAACTTGCCGTGTACTCACGTAACTTGCCCTTTTCAAATGCGGTTAATAGACTTAGTGACGATTCAGAGTTCCTGCATTTAGGGAGTTCGGAACTATTTGACCGGAGCCGGGGAGAAGAAAGCGGGCTGGTCCTTGCCTTTCTCTCCTTAGTGCACACATCCCCTGGGTTCTCGTAGCGCTGTGAGAAAGAGGCGTTAATGCCCAGAAGATCATATTGGCCGACGGCTGTTCCTACCGGATGCCTCGGGGAGAGGTCTGCGTGGACGACGAGATCAGCCGTGCGCGGTCGACCATCAAAACTCACAGCCCCGTACAGCCCCATGCAACCTAGCTTCAAGAAGTCTGGCGCCGCGGGAACCACTCTGCTTGAACTCGTTGTGGTGGTAGCAATCGTCGGGGTGTTGTTGGCGATTTCCGCGCCTAGCTTCCAAACCAGTCTCAAGAGCGCTCATCTCAGCGCGGCGACATCGTCGGTAACGGCAGCAATCCAGAGCACTCGCTTTAACGCTATCGTGAGTGGCTGCATGTATTCGATTGCTTTTTCCCAAAGCACCACAACCTACCAGATTGGCAAGCAGCCTCTAACCGGCAATCCGCCGGCTTGCGGAACTCTTGGCAATTCCGGATCGCCTATCTCCTGGTCCGGTAGCGGAGACATCAGCTTAACGCCCTCCATTACCCTGCAATTCTGCCCCAACGGCACTGTGGGTTTGTATAGTGCCGGGACGAATACGTGCACTGTCGCAATTCCAACTTTCAAACTGTCAAACGGAACTGTAGCGACCAATACGATCATCGTCTCAGGAGCCGGCAATGTTAAGGTTACCAGCCCATAAACGAGCCCGGAGCCGTGGATTCAGCATGCTTGAGGTCGTCGTTGCCCTGGCTATTCTGACGGTGGGCGTGATGGCAGCGGCGGCGCTGACTGCCAAGATGCTGGCCACCGGGCACCAGTCAAAGTATATGAGCTTGGCGTCGACACTGGCCACCGAGAAACTCGAAGATCTGAACCGCTACAGCCCGAACGACCCGCAAGTCTGCGTTCCCTTGGCGAATACTTCGGTAGGCAGCCTGGGCCAGGACATTGGTCCTGTGTCTACGACCTGCCCTCCGCCGGGATACACCAGCAACGTTGCTTATTACGACAATGTGAGCATCAGTTACAACGTATCTTCTTCCCCCTGTCCCAATCCAACCGCGGGCTGCTTTTCCGAGACCGTTTCCGGTCTGAGCGGCGGTAATCCGGTCTATACCACGACGTACCACTCACCGGACGGTCAGATCGTCCCTACCACAAGCTCCACGGCTCCCACCAACGTAACTTTCCACCGGCGTTGGATTATCGAAGCCAATAACCCAGCCACGGTCGTGACGGGAACGCGGCGAGTGACGGTCCTGGTGACGCTGATGGATACCACTGTCCAGCCGCCGGTGAACTTTCAGATGAGTCTGGTGCGGCCATGACCACAACGATTGCAAGAAAGAAAGAGCGTAGCGGCAGCAAGCCAACGGCGCGAGCCGAGCATGGATTCTCCTTGCTCGAACTCGTCATCGCCATGGCGATCTTTCTCATCATCAGCGGTATGTCTTTCAGCCTGTTCAACCAGCAGCAAGCGTCGGCCAAGCTTTTGCAGGGGCTGACCGGACTTAACGTTTCGCTTCGTAACGCGGCCACCCTATTGCAAGTCGACCTGGCTGGCGCCGGCAGCGGATATTTCCAACAAGTAAACATGCCGAGCTGGCCGGTGGGCGTAACCCTCGTCAATACTATGGTTGCAAATGTTAACTGCAACACCGGCACCGTCTACAGCTACACTTGCTTTGACCAAATCAATATCATTGTGGCGGCCACACCCGCTATCAATTGTGGCACCGCTCAGCCGTGTTATCCGCCGATTCACGTGGCCGACTGTGGCGCAGCCGGTAGCGGCTCGAATACCTCCGCCGGCACGGCTTGTGGTCAGGCCGCCACAACCATCGTAAACGGCGTCACTACGGCGTGGACGCTCGCCCAAACGGCCGCCGCATTTAGCGCCGGCGATCAACTGCTTTTCATCAACAATACCGGCACCCAGGTCACCACGGTGAAACTGACTGCGAATCCGGTGGTTTCAGGCACGTATGTCAAGTTTACTTTTAATGCGACGAACGCCGACGGTAGCACCACATCGTCGGCAAATGACCCGCTGGATATTGCCTGGTGCGACGGCCTGTCCAATTGCGCGAACAACAATACACTTTCAGCCGCGTTTCTCAGCAACGGCTGGATCATCAAGCTTGCGCCGATAAGCTACCTGGTGTGCGCAGGCCCTGGCAGCAACACTACATGGTGCGCCGACACAAGTACCACCTCTCCGGATATCCAGGACCCCAAACTGATGAGGGTACAAAACGGCACCGCCAACGTGGTGATGGAACAGGTCATCGGCTTCAGGGCTGGAGCCACTTTGTGGAATGGTGCCTCCGAGGGTACCGTTGATGATTCAGTGTCCGCCTCTTATGACTATCTCGCTTCCACGTACTGCATTGGCGGGACCGTCACATCAACGGGTTGCACTGGTGGGACCAGTGCACAATACCGCTTCAGTCTGATACGCGCCGTCCGCGTGTCATTGATCGGGCGCACGTCGCCCAGCAACGCCGACAGTGAATTTCGCAATTCATTCGACAATGGTCGTTACCAGGTCCAGGGCATTGCGGTGGTTGTCAACCCGCGCAACATGAGTATGAACGACAATTGAGGTGGCGCCATGATGGCCAGATCAGCACGATTCTACGACCGAAAGACCCGAGCTCGCAGCCGGGGCCGTTCCACATCCCTTGCAGCCCGCAACGACAAGGGTGTTGCGCTGCTCATCAGTCTTATGCTGCTGACCCTGATGAGCGTCATGAGCGTGGTCATGGTAATGACCGTCAGCCCGGATATGCTGATCAATGGATATTACGGCAACTTCCGGGGATCGTTTTACGCCGCCGATTCCGGTTTGAACATGGCGCGGCAGCAACTGATCAATCAGATCCAAACCCAACTGAACGTGACTCCCTGTACGGGATGGGGCGGCACTGGAGGTTGCACGAATACGCCGCTCAGCGCCTCGAACGCGACTACGGTTATGAACAATGTGCTGGCAACCACCGGCGGTTATGGCGGCCTCACCTCTTTGAACATGGGACAAGCAGCGAACTCATGGCCGGGAAGCTTCCAAATCCTCGCCACCAACAACAGCACTACGAATACCTGCGTCAGCACATTTACGCTTCCGAACAACCCGGTCGGGAACACACCGAATTCTCAGGGGCAGATAACCCAATATACCTACACGTTCAACTATCAGCTCTGTTCCCTTGGGCGAGCCCTGGGCTCGCAACAGGTTTACACGTCGGAGAACGGATATATCAGCCTGACTGTCCAGGCAAATACGACAACCACGCAGCAAACGACGGTTTCCTTCTCGTCATTTGGCGCTTTCATCAACAACTATCCGCCTTGCACGGGTGCGCTGGTTCCCGGCACCATGGAAGGCCCCATGTTTACCAATGGCGCGTGGCAGTTTGGAAACAACGGCGCTTACATCTTTACGGACCCCGTCGGTCAAGCCAACGCCAAAGCCGATTACTATTGCGGCAGCAGTTGCAATCAGTCGGCAGCGTCTAGTTATTCGAGCGGGTCGTGTAAAATCGCGCCGACCTTCCCGCAAGGCTTGCAACTGGGGCAGGCTGCTGTTGCGCTGCCGCCTAACGACTTCAGCCAGCAATGGGCAGTGATCGACGGGAAAGGTTGCGGTGAAGGCAGCAGCACATGCAACGTCAGCGCGCCGCCGTCCCCCGCCAATTCAGACCTCCATGCCGCGCTCATGGATATAAACAAAAACGCCTATCCTTCAAATGGCGCCAGCACGGGAGTTTTTCTTCCGTATTCGTGCGTCGGAAGCGCGTGCACGATGAACGGCGGCGGAATCTACGTGGAGGGTAATGCGACTGTTGTATTGTCGCCTTCAACCGATGGCAGCGGCAATCTGACCCAGGTCTATACGATTACACAGGGCAGCACGACGACTACGATCACAACCAACCCCACTGCCAACACCACAACTATAAGTTCCGGCAGCACGAATAGGGTTTTGACTGGCGTACCCATGAACAAGCTTCTTGCCACGCCCACGCCAGCCACAATGCTCTATGTGGACGGGACGGTTAACCTCAGCGGACCGACAGGCCAGTCAAATCAGGGCCAACCCGCGATCCAGGACGGCTCGCAAGTCACGGTCGCGGCCGGCGGCAACGTCAATATCACCGGCGACATTGTCTACAAGCATGAGCCGGTCACGATGGATACATCCAATACTCTGATCCCTGCGAACGACACCAACCAGGTGCTCGGCATCTTCACGGCCAACGGCAACATCAACCTGAGCAGCCCCTATTCGAATAAAAATCTGCAAGTCGATGGTGCCCTTGCGGCCGTCGGGCAGAATTGCGCCTCAAACTCGTGCGGGTTCACCGTCTCCGGCTCCATCAATACCTTCAACAACGTCGGCGGCCAAATTCAAAGCAATATTTTCAGCGCCAACATGCAAACGGAAAACACTTACTTCGACCGCCGGTTTACATCCAAGCCCGGGTTTGCCCCGCCTTGGTTTCCCTCAACCTCGGTACCGCTGAGCGATATCACCAATGCGTTGCCACCGACTATTCCCAATCCTCCCACCATAACCCGTATGAGCTGGAGCACCACGCCACAGTAAGCGGCGGGCTATTGACCATCCGTCCGAGGGCGGGCCTAGCTAACCGCTTGGGCCCGCTTTGCCACTACGCGCCTGTGGAGTCTCAGCCCGCTGGGAATCGACTCTACGGGATGACCATGATGAAACTTCCGGCCGGCTTATGCGTAGCCGCCGCACCGGCGGAACTTCGCGTATCATCAAAACGTTAGGAGTGGGTTTCGGTTTCTCTTGGGAAAACCCGACAAGACGACCGTCGCGACCATGCTGGCCGGCATGTGCACGTTTCTCAACATGTACAGCACCCAGCCATTGCTGCCGCTCTTGCGGGAGACTTTTCATGCCTCCGAGCTGGAAGTCAGTTTCACGGTAAGCGCGACCATTCTTGCCACTGCGCTCACCGCACCCATCATCGGCATGATTGCCGAGCGCCGCGGGCGCAAGAAAGTCATCGTACCTTCGCTGTTCCTGCTGACCATTCCGACCGCTTTGGTGGCGACTTCCACCAGCTTGCGCGCACTCATCTTCTGGCGTTTCGCCCAGGGTCTTTTTGTACCGGGCGTCATCGCGGTTATGCTCGCCTACGTTAATGAGGAAAGGGCCGGACGCGGCGTGGGTCGCGCCATGTCTTCGTATATAACAGGAACCGTGATCGGTGGATTTCTCGGGCGCTTTATCTCCGGGGTCGTCGCCACGCACTGGCATTGGCGCTCCGCCTTCCTGGTGCTCGCCGCTCTCAACCTGACAGGCGCGGTCATGGTCCGTGTCTGGCTTCCTCCGGCGAAGAATTTTGTGCGAGCCGAACACCTGCGGCAGGTTCTGGATCATGCTAAAGATCATCTGCGCAATCGGCGGCTGCTGGCTAACTTCGGCATGGGCTCTGCCGTGCTCCTGGCGCAGGTGGGATGCTTTACCTACGCCAATTTCTATCTCGCCGCCGCGCCTTTTCGTCTGAACTCGGCACAACTGGGCAGCATCTTCTTTGTCTATCTGCTCGGAGTCGTCATCACACCCCAGTCGGGCCGGTTTCTCGATCGCTTCGGATTTCGCCACACCGCAGTGCTCTATTGCACCATGATGATTGCCGGACTCCTGCTCACGTTGGTCAAATCGGTTCCGGTCGTCATCGTCGGTCTCGCCATTTTTTCTTCGGGTGTTTTTGTGGCACAGGCCTCAGCCACGGTGCAGACCGGCGCCATCGCAGGGCGCGCGCGCTCCTCTGCCGCCGGACTCTACGTGACGTTCTACTATCTGGGCGGAAGCGTGGGCGCCACCCTGACCGACTGGTTCTGGCACTGGGCGGCGTGGCCCGGTTGCGTCGCCCTATTGGGGGGAGTTTCGTTGGCGAGCTTGTGGCTCGCGCGCATCAGCAGCCGGCCCCGCGACCAACTCGACTCCTCGGAAATCGAACTGGTCGGCGATTGAACCCGTTACCTGTTTCGGGCCAAGCGGTTCTGGAAGTGTGAGCGACGATTCGGGAGCTGAGAAAGTTTGCTCGATACTACGGTGTTTTTCGCGGCAACCACCGCGGCTCCTGCAATTTCATTCACAGAGAACCAATCGCCCCCTCTGCAATCACTCAAACAGGACGATGGTTATCCAGTACAGTCCTGTAGGGTATTTGGGGGTACGGGCGTAGCAGGCGCCCACGCTGAAGTGTCCAATGCCATTCAGCGTCGAGAGGCCCGCGACATTCGATGGCAACTGATTCGGGTCCACGG
>JBEKBO010000095.1:0-17570 GCA_050015355.1 Candidatus Korobacteraceae bacterium
AAATCGTACCTTTTTCATTGACCGGTTCCTTTCCGCTTGTGGCTCTGCGCTGTGGTTCCGCCAGAACTGCTAGCGTAACCCACGCATCGCGCATTGGGACCGGTCACTCCATTGTGACTAGAATGCTGCGGTCACCGCAATGAGGGTTCGTGAGCCAGCAGCCGCTCGCCTACCGCCTCCGCGCTCAGCCCGGAGACACGGATCACCTTGTTGCGGCTGGTTTCACCGGCGGCGATTGCAATCGACGAGCGTGATACGCCCAAGAGTCGCGCCAGAAACTCGATGCAGGCCTCGTTGGCGCGTCCTTCGACCGGCGGCGAAGTCAGCGCCAGCTTGAGCGCGTCGCCCAGGGTGCCGGCAATGGCGTTCCGCTTGGCGCGCGGTTGCACGCGCACGGCGAAACTGGCGCCTCCGGCAATGTTGCGGATGGGGATCATTGGACAGCAGTTCATAGAATAATCCAGTTTGGGCGGCTGCTCATCTTGCGGGTGATGCGGATTACAATCAGTTTGCATGTCGATAGCCGGCAACATCGCTCAAATTCGGCAGCGCATGGCCGCCGCCGCGCTTCGCGCGGGGCGCCAACCCGGCGAGGTTGCGCTGATGGCGGTTAGCAAGACCATGCCTGCCGACCGCATCCGTGAGGCCTTCGAGGCCGGTCAGCGGTTGTTCGGCGAGAACCGCGTGCAGGAGTTCCAGTCGAAGCATGCGGAGCTGAGTGCGGAGGCCATCGAGCGCGCTCAGTTTCATCTCATCGGGCATCTGCAATCGAACAAGGCCGTCAAGGCCGCTGAATTGTTTCAAGCGGTTGATTCGGTGGATTCGCTGCGCTTGGCGGAGCGGCTTGACGCAGCGGCCGCCAATCTGGGCAAAACACTGCGCATACTGATCGAGGTCAACATCGGCGGCGAGCCGGAAAAATCAGGAGTCGAGCCCGGCTCTGTCGAGCTGGTTCGCATACTCGAGGCCGCGCCGCGCCTTCCGCGTCTCGAAATCCGCGGACTGATGACGGTTCCGCCGTTTACCGAGGACCCGGAAGCAGCGCGGCCGCACTTTCGGCGGTTGCGCGAGCTGCGCGACCGGTTAACGACGCAAACCAAACTGGGGCTGCCTGAGCTCTCCATGGGAATGTCCCACGACTTCGAAGTCGCCATCGAAGAAGGCTCCACCTGCGTGCGAGTTGGCACGGCAATCTTCGGAGCACGCGGCGAGCTATGAAAATGCCGGGCCGGGGCGTCCCCGGGAACCGGCGCCGCCACACGCCATGACGTAGAGGCGTTTCTCCGGAGGAATCTGCGGCAACCGCTATAACATCAAGTTTTTCTACGACATTGGATAAGCCCAGAGTTCGCGATGCATTTACCGCCCTGTAACAACTTGTCTCTATACTCGCCACGTGTGGTGTTTGATTGCGATTTCCGTCCCGGTGAACGTATACTGTTGTGTATTCCAGCAGGCGAGTGAACTCCTCTGGAATTCCCCTTATTTTTGGGGGAAGGAGGCGTGTCTTCAGCAGTAGTGGAGACAGATTCCGGGCCAGCCAAGCTAAGCAGCTAAGCCGGCGGTCTTCTGTGGCCAAATTCGCCGGTGCCGCGCTCGGTAGTATGTTTGCGGCTGTTTTCCCCTCCGATTGCCGTCTCTGCCGCGCTCCGCTTGCGAATCTCTCGCGTCTTCCCGTATGCGACCAGTGCCTGGCGAAAATCGTTCCCTTCGACGATCCGCGCTGCCATGTCTGTGGCGATCCGCTGGCTCCCGATTCCGAGTTCCTGGCGGTCGAGATATGCGCCAACTGTTACATCGAGCGCCCGCTGTTTACGCGTGCGATCAGCCATGGCGCCTACGCGGATGAGTTACGCGAACTGATTCACCTTCTCAAGTATCACCAGGTGCGCCCCGCCTCGGGCGTGCTCGGCCGCATGTTGGCGCAAGCCGCCGCACCCCTGATGGCGAGTTTCGCGTCGCAGCCGGTTTTTGTCGTTCCCGTGCCGCTCCATGCCAGCAAGTTTCGCGAGCGGGGGTTCAACCAGTCAGAACTGATTGCCCGCTCCGCCATCAGGGAACTGGGCCGCCAGACGGGCGCCTGCTCTGCGACCAGGCTGGAATTGTTGACGACGGTTCTGCTGCGCCGCCGTGCAACCGAGTCGCAGGTTGGCATGACGCGCGAGCAGAGGCGGGAAAACATCCGTGGCGCTTTTGCCGTGGCCGGCAAAGAACAGGTCGCCGGGCGTGAGGTGCTGCTGGTCGATGACGTTGTGACCACGGGTGCAACCGTCTCCGAGTGCGCCCGGATGCTTCTGGGCGCCGGCGTGAAAACTGTTTTTGTCGCATCCGTTGCACGTGCTTTGAATGAGAGTTTGTGGTTCGCATCTTATCGGGAGGGGGCGAAGGAACTGCGCGAGTGAAGGCGCGTTCCTGCCATCGATATGCCGGCCAAAGGGGAACATCACAGATCGGGACGTGAACTCGCCGAAGCTGTTCTTACGCAAGCGCCGTACTCGCCAATGCATGCGCCGGTGCTGGTACTGAACGCCTCCTACGAGCCCATCAACATCTGTGCGGCGCGGCGTGCGATCGTGCTCGTGCTCAAGGGAGTGGCTATCACGGAGGAGATCAATGGCCATCTGCTGCACTCGGCGCGTTTCGCCGTGCGTGTCCCCTCGGTAATCCGATTGCTGGAGTATCGCCGCATTCCCCACCAGACGCGCGCCCTCTCGCGCAAGAACATCCTGCTGCGCGATCGCAACACCTGCCAGTATTGCGGCGTCCTGCTGCCGTCCAGCGAACTGACCCTGGACCACATTGTCCCGCGTTCACGCGGCGGTCAGTCGACGTGGGAAAACCTGGTGGCTTGCTGCCACGCCTGTAACCACAAGAAGGGAAATCATTTGCTGCACGAGTGCTCGATGAAGCTGTTGCGTGAGCCGCGCACCTTCAACTTGCACACCAGCCGGCATATCATGCGCATGATGGGCGGTTCCGACGCCAAATGGCGCAAGTATCTGTTTTACTAGTTTGGCAACTTCAAGGCCTTTCCGCGTGACCCTCCCCAACCCCTCCCGGATCAAAGCAGCCCTGTTTTTTACGCTTTATTGCTCCTGAACGCCTGCGAAATATTAGCTAACTAGTTACTGGTTATCAGCATCTCACTATGACAATGAGCGGATGCCGGTTATCCAAGGTGAGCATCACCATTCCACTTCGCCTTGGCAGATGTCGTGCTCAGCAGGACCTAGTTATCTAAGTGACGCGCATTCAATCGTTTACGTATTCCGAGAAGTTTGGTGGTTGGAAGCATAACTGCACATTCGATGGTGTGAAGTTTTGTTCAGCAGTTCCCGATTCAGCCGTTTTTGACAGATTCACCTGGAGTGTCAATGTCCGATAATGCGATGGAGCAGATTGTCAGCACCTTGCGTCACTGTGGCGCGTCCTGGTACCCCGAACGCGGCGAAATGCGCAATGTGCGGATTGTGGGGCACACTCCCAAGACCGACCATTATATTTATGACGCAGTGATGGAATTCGCCGAGGGTGGCGAAAGGCTCGCGATCAAGGTATTCCGCGCCAACAGGTGCGGCGCGCAAGGGGTCAGGAGTCTGGCGGCGCAGGAGTTAAGGCACCTCCAGAGTGTCTATGCCCTGGTCGAGACGAAAAAGCTCGCAGGAATACCCCGCCCCCTGGGAGACTTTGCCGAGCTGGGGGCAATCGTCAGCCAAAAGCTCGGCGGCATTCCCTTGCAATCGATCATCATGAAAGCGGCTTTGCTCCCCGGTTATGCCGACTGTGGAACGCTGCAATATGGCGCCAAGCGTACCGGTGAGTGGCTGCGCAAGTTCCACCGGGCAACCGCCGACATGCCGGAGCCATTCGATGCGGCCGGGTTTCTCGCGGATTTGGAGAAACTCTGCGCCGGTTGCAAGAAGGAAGGGCTGGACGATCTTTCCATCAAGAACATCCTGGGCGGCGCCAAGACGATTTTGGCACGCGCCAGGAAAACCCTGCCGTCTTCGGCGGTGTTGAATAACTTCACGCCGCTGAATGTCGTGATCACGGAAGACGGAGTCGGGTTCTGCGATTTCGCCAAGACATCGAAACGAGGCAGTTCCTTCCAAGACCTGGCGCTATTTCTTGCCTCGGTGGAGGCGCTGGAAAAATATCCCTTCTGCGACCGCTCCATCACCTCGGAGGTGCAGAGCAGCTTCCTGGAATCTTATGGCGTCTCGGCTGCCGATCAGCGCTTACTGCGCGTGCTCAAGATGAAGACCTTGCTGAGCATGCTGGTACAGGGACGCACCATCAGGGAGAGTGCGGCGCGCAAGAAAGTGATGTGGGCAAACGTCATGAAGCGGTTCATTCAGCAGGCCGCCGAGCGCGCGCTGGCTCCCACTGGATAAGGGGTGCAGGCTGGTCTAATCGCCGTCAGCCAACGGAACTACCCCCGCGTTAGCCCAAAAGCGGGGCGGAACGTGGGGCACCCGCGAACCGCAACGTGCGACGCAAGCACGGGAAGCAGGTGGAAACAGCAGATCCTTCGCTTCGCTCAGGATGACACCGGATAATTACTTTAGCCGTGCAGTGCGAGGTAGAGTACCCAGCTTCCGACGATGATGCGGTAGACGGCAAAGGGAACGAAGCCGTGGTCGCGCACCCAGACGAGAAACCACTCCACGACCACCAGTGCCACGAAAAACGAAACCACGAAGCCGATGGCCAGCACGATCCAATTATGCCCGGTCATCACCAGAGGCGTGAGCGTGTCTCCGGCGGCGATGCTCGGGTGCAAGGCCTTGACCAGCGAATAACCGGTGGCTGCCAGCATGGTCGGAATCGAGAGCAGGAAGCTGAATTCCAAAGCAGCCGGCCGGCTCATGCCGACGATCTGCCCGGCGGCGATGGTCGACATGGAACGCGAGGTTCCGGGAATTACCGCCGAAAACACTTGGCATAGACCGATCCAGATCGACTGGCCAAGCGACATCTCTTCCAGGTTGGTCGTCGAGGGCTCATGCCGCTCGCTCATCCGATCCACGATCCACATAACGATGCCGCCGATGATGAGCGCCAGCGCCATCACCTTGAGGCTTTCCAGGTTGTGGCCGATGCGCTTGATCATCAGCAGCGATGGCCCGGAGGTGCAGACGAAGGCGACCAAGGTCAGCGTTATGGGGTGCGTCATCACCGTGTTCTTGCCGCGCTCGCCTTCGGGGAAGGTGCGGAAAAAATTGACGATCCGGGGCAGGAAGAGCAGCAGCAAAGCCAGAATGGCTCCCAACTGGATGACGATGGTGTACATCTTCCAGTACGGGTCGTCGAGGGAAAGGTGCATCAGCCTCTCGCAGATTCGCAGGTGCGCCGTCGAACTGACGGGCAAGAACTCGGTCAACCCTTCCACGACGCCGAGCAGGACGGAGAGTAAATAGTCGTTCAATACGCCTCCAGCGAGAATGGACCCGCCTCTTCGGACCTCACATTATCAAACTGCGGACCGCCCGACAAAACTACCCCACTCAAGCCAACAGAAGGCTTCCACCCCAGCGAGCCGAGCCTCGCCGGGGACCCCGGCTTGAATGGGCCACCCGACCAAGTGAGCCGTTTGCTACGAATGGCGCAGCTTGACCAAACCGCGCGGCGCGTAGTGGGGACCCCGCGCACCAGGCATTCATTCCTTTGCTTCTCCTTCGGGGTAGATGATGCGGGCCAGCAATTGCGGTTCGGTGTTGCCTCCGCTCACCACGGCCACAATTTTGCGGGCGTGCGGCAGTTTATCGCCGTGCAACAGGCAGGCGGCAAACGCCACCGCGCCGCTGGGCTCGGCCAGGATATGCGCCTGGCAAATGAGCGTCCGCATGGCGCGGCGAATGTCGTCTTCACTCACCGTGACGATGTCGTCAACGTATTTTTGCATCAGGTCGAAGGTGATCTCGCCCACGGATTGACCGCGCAGGCCGTCGGCAATGGTGCTGCCGGCGCGCTCAGGTGCGATCTCGACGATGTGGCCGGTGCGGAAGCTCTGTTGCGCGTCGTTTGCCAGTTCCGGCTCGACGCCTACCACCTTTGCATGTGATCCGCTCAGCTTCATGGCGGCGGCGATGCCGGTAACGAGGCCGCCCCCGCTTATGGGCGCCAACACGAGGTCAACATCGGCGAGGTCCTCAAGAATCTCAGGACCGATGGTGCCTTGCCCCGCGACCACCTGCTCGTCGTTGAAGGGCGGGACCTGGACATAGCCGTGCTGTGCCGCAAGTTCTTCCGACTTTTGCCGGCGTTCGCGGCTGGAGGGGCCGACGAGGACTACTTCGGCGCCCATGGCCGCCACCGCCTCCTGCTTCATCTTGCTGGAATTGCGCGGCATTACGACCACGGCGCGCATTCCCATGGCGCGGGCGGCATAAGCGACACCCTGCGCGTGATTGCCGCTGGAGTGGGTCACTACCCCGCGCTTCCGCTCTGCTTCGGTGAGCGAGGCAATCTTGTTGTAGGCGCCGCGCAACTTGAAGCTTCCGGTAGGCTGGAGATTTTCGGTCTTCAGATAGATTTCGGGCTCAGCCGAGCGCTTGGGGCGGTCGGATGGCGCCGCATAGTACCGGATTAGCGGGGTACGAGCCGCGACTCCGGCTAGCCGCTCCCGTGCTTTCTCGATTTCTTTTAATGTGACCATGGCAATGGAACTGTCTCTATTCTAAGTTGACTTCCCGGCTAAGGAGCCTTGACCCCTTGTGCCGCAGCCGGAGATTCGGCGTCCTGCAGGAAGTCTGACATAAAGTGTACAAGTTTCAGTTTGTCGGCGAGCGTCGGCGAACTCTCAAGGTCGAGATGGCTGACCACGGGAGAGATCAGCGCCATGCGCAACGAACGCCTGGGCACGTCACGCTCGAGCCATTGGGTTTCGCTGGCGGGGACGACATTATCGGCCGCGCCGTGCAACAGATAAACCGATGCCTGCAAGCCTGCCAAATGCCCGTGCGGCGAAAGCGCGGCCAGTTCATCGTGATACTTGCGAACTCCGCGCAGCAGCACAGGGGACAGCGTGTCGATATGGTGCTGGAACAGCAACTCCATGAGCTGCCCTCCTTGCGGGGTAAGCCGCCTGGCTTCCGCCTGCGCCCGCGTCCGGTCCTCCCAGAGCAGATAGCGAAGAGTGGTGCGGGCGGCGGCCACATCGCGGGCCGGGAAAAACTCTCCGGGGTAGTCGTAAACGGCAACCAGGGGGCCGTACTCATGCGCCGGAAGCTGGGTGACCTTTCCGGAAGGCCAGGTGACGACGTTGGTGGCATAGTATTCCAGGACGCGTTGCAGATCATCATAGCCGCCGACCGCGACAATCAACCCAATGTCATCGCGCCAGCGCGGCTGCGCGGCAGCCATCAGCGACAAGCCTCCGGCGAAGCTCAAGCCGATGATCGTCGCCGGCTTGCCCGAACTCTGGCGGACAAAGCGCGCGCACTCGCCGATCGTTTGGATGGTTTCTGGAGTAACCCGGTAATCAGCCAGGTCGTTTAACTCGGGCGTGATGGCGAGGAATCCGTGCGAGGAAAGCGCCGCAGCGAAGGCAACCAGTCGCGGCTCCTCGATGCCGAGGTGATGCACTCCGTGCAGCACGATAACCGCGGGGGCGTTGGCGTGCCCGACCGGATAGTAGAAGCGGGCCGCGATCGGCGTGGAGTCCGGAATCGTCCGGGTCTCGGTGCGCACTGGATTGGAGCCGATCCGCGCGACCTTGCGCTCGACCCAGCTTTCGCCCGCCGGGCTCTGCAACGCCCAGAGTACCGATGCCGCCCTGAGATGGTGCTTCAGGGGAGCGTAGATGGCCACCAGCATCACCAAGGCGAAGAGCAGCCCGCGAGCAATGCGCGTGCTCCGGCGGTGCTGGCGATCTCCACTTTTCGCAACTGGAAAGCTGGTCATATCCAGAAGGGCGCCAAGAGGCTGCGGAAAAACTCGTAGCAGTGTCATCCTGAGGTCGCGCCGGTTTTGCGCGACCGAAGGATCTGCTTTATTTTTCTACACGCGCAAACAGCAGATCCTTCGCTCCTCCACCCCAGCAACGGCAAAAGCGGCCGTCGCCGGGGACCCCGGCTCGCTCAGGATGACACCTCTGAGAACAGTTTTTTCGCAGCCTGCCAACGCCGGCTTCGCCGTGATATATCTTCCGCGAATCCGGCGAGCCTCAGATTTCCAGGATGACGGGCATGATCAAGGGACGTCGCTGCGTATTCTTGGCGATAAAGCGCTTGAGGTCCTGGCGGATTTTTTCCTTGATGACGCCGTAGTCGCCCATTTCCTCGGGCGTCGATTGCTCCAAGGTTGCCAGCACAACCTGGCGTGCCTGCTCGACAAAGCCGTTATCCGAGGGGGCGCCGGCAAAGCCGCGCATCACGATCTCCGGCGGATTCTCGACCACCCCGGTAATCTTGTTGATCGCCAGAATTGGCAGCACGAAACCATCTTCGCTGAGATGACGGCGATCGCTGATGATCAACTCCTCCACCACGTCGCCGGTAGAACCGGAGTCGATGCAAATGCGTCCGACCGGCACGGTGCCGCTCTTGCGCGCGCCCAGTTCGTCGAATTCCAGAATCTCACCGCTTTGCAGCAGGAAGATACTGCCGACGGCTCCAGGCATCGAGGCCGCCAGCGCCGCATGCAGCTTGAGTTGCCGATACTCGCCGTGAATCGGAATGAAGTATTTCGGCCGCACCAGGTTGATGAGCAGTTTCAATTCTTCCTGGCTGGCGTGACCGCTGACGTGCAAGGGCGGCTTCGTCCCGTCTTCATAGAAAACCTTGGCGTCGCGGCGGAAGAGATGATCGATGACGCGATAGATCGCCTTTTCGTTGCCGGGAATGATGCGCGAAGAAAGTACGACGGTGTCGCCCGCTTCGATTTTGGCATGCTTGTGATTGTCGAGCGCCGCGCGCGACAGCGAAGACATTGGCTCGCCCTGCGTGCCGCTGATCAGGATCATGACTTGGCTGGGCGCATAGTCCCTGATTTGACCGGGGTTAATCAGCAGGCCGTCGGGGATGGTGATGTAGCCGAGGTCCTGCGCGATTTCGGTGGATTCGACCATCGAGCGCCCCAGCAGCGCAACCTTTCGGTTGTGTCGAAAAGCCAAATCCAGCGCCAGCTTGATGCGATGAATGGAAGACGAAAAACAGGTAATAAAGATGCGGCGCTGGGCGGAAGAGAAAATCTGCTCGAAGCGCGGACGCACGGCCTGCTCGCTCGGCGTATAGCCGGGACGCTCGACGTTCGTCGAATCCTGCAACAGCGCCAACACCCCCTGCTTGCCGTATTCGGCGAAGGCGTGCAAATCGAAGAGACGGTTATCGGTCGGCGTCGGGTCCACCTTGAAGTCGCCGGTGTGGATCAGCACTCCGAGCGGCGTGTGAATGGCCAAAGCCACGCAATCGACCAGGCTGTGCGTCACCTGGATAGGTTGAATGGTGAAGGCGCCTAGGCGAAAGCTCTCTCCCGGGCGGATCTCGTTGAGTACGGCGTTATCCAGCAGCCCGTGCTCTTCCAGCTTGTCCTCGACGTAAGCCAGCGTGAACTCGGTGGCAAAGACCGGCACGTTCAACTCCGAAAGCAGCCAGGGAACGGCGCCGATATGGTCCATATGCCCATGCGTCAGGATTACGCCGCGCACGCGCTCGCGGTTGGCGGTGAGGTAGGTGAGATCCGGGACCACGATATCGACGCCGAAGAGCTCGGCCTCGGGAAACATCAGCCCGGCGTCGATCACGATAATGTCGTCGCCCCAGCGTATGGCCATGCAGTTCATGCCGAATTCGCCAAGGCCACCAAGCGGAACGATTTGCAGTTTTCCTGAAGGCATGTCTTTTGAATGCTAGCACGTTGGGCGCAACTGCGGCAGCGGAGCGGTTCTGGGCCAAGGCGACGCCTCATCGCGAGAGCGGTTAGGCGTTGGGCGCAACTGCGGCAGCGGGCTGCCGTCCGCGCATCGAACTATAATTGAAAAGTAGATGGGCTTATTTCACACAAGAAGAAAGCAGTTCATCCCCTCAGGGGCTAAAGCCCGCATTTTTTAGCTCGGGACGGCATGCTGAAGCCATGCCCCTTCAAAGCACGATTTGAAACGTACTTTGGAAAAGAGAGACCTCATGGACGATGCGACGCCAACTACTTCCTGGCTGATGCGGCGAGTCGAGGGCGCGCTGCGCTCCGGACTCACTCGCGCCTACGAAACCATCAGGGTCGATCCCGAGCAGTTCTTGTTTCAACTGCGGAGCGCGCATGAACTTCCGGTGGAGACTTACGAAGGGCTGTTCAGCTTACCCATCGACCGGCTGGACGCCGTCGCGCAGCAAACCATCCGCGCGGGAATGAAAATGGCAGCCGCCGAGGGCGCCGGCTTCGGTTTGGGCGGGCTGTTTACGATTGTGCCCGACCTGGGAGTTCTGGCGGCCATCACCATGCGCACGCTGCAAAAGCTCAGCTTGGTGTACGGATTTCAGTTCACCACCGACGAGGAAGTTGCTGAATTATGGGTCGCGGCGGCCAGCGCGGCTGGGGTGGACATAACCCGTGAACTGCTGGAAAAGGGCGTGATCAACCGCTTCGTTCCGAAAGTGATTCAGCGCATTGCGGTTTCCGCCAGTGCCGAATTCGTCGAGAAGTGGACGGCCCGCCTGATTCCGTTGGTGAGTTCGGGAGTGGGGGCCGTGCTCAATTACTACTTTGTACGTGTGTGGGGGAACAGGGCTCTGGCTCATTTCCGCCAAAGGCATCTCGAAGCGCGAGAGCAACGACGTCTGAGCACGATCCTGCTCCCACCATCAAATCAGCAGCAGCTCTGAAGGGTCCCGGCATAACAAACTACCCCACGTTAGCCAAAAGCGGGCGAACGTGGGGCACCAAACAGAAAGAAACTACCCCACTCTAGCCAACAGCAGTCTAGAATGGGCCACCCGGAACGGGAGCTATCAACGTTCATGGGACAGCTTTTAGGGGTGTCATTCTGAGTGACCGGAAGAGAACGAAGAATCTGCTTTTTTCAGGCGCGAGAAAAAGCAGATCCTTCGCTTTGCTCAGGATGACACGCAAGAAATTCTTTTATTAATAGACATCATCTCAACAAATCTTCCAACTCGACGCCGCGATCGGTTTTCGCGTCGCGGTACTTAACTATGACCGGGGTATAAAGCGACAGACCCCACTCCGCGCCCTTTCCTTTTGAAATAGCGCGCGCGCCTGGAACCACGACGGCCTTTGCGGGCACGACCAATGGCTCGGAGCCTGAGGCACGATAGATCTCGCCGCGAACAACATCAAAGATGGGAGTTGAGCGGGTGAGAATTGTGCCGGAGCCGAGCACGGCGGCTTCGCCGATCTGCGCGCCCTCGTAAATACCGCAATTGCCGCCGATGAGCACATCATCTTCGACGATTACCGGGGTGGCATTGATGGGCTCCAGTACGCCGCCAACCTGCGAGCCGGCGCTGATGTGCACGCGCTTGCCGATCTGCGCGCAAGAGCCCACCAGCGCATGCGAATCAACCATCGTGCCTTCGTCCACATAGGCGCCAACGTTGATGTACATGGGTGGCATGCAGATGACGCCGGGGGCAAGATAGGCGCCTTGCCGCACCGAAGAACCGCCAGGCACCAGGCGAATGCCGTCGCTGACGGTGAAGCGCCGCGCCGGAAAAGTCTCCTTATCGACAAAGGAGAGAGTCGCGCCATCATCCATCTGGGCCAGGGCTCCAAGACGAAATCCCAGCAGGATTCCGCGCTTGACCCATTCATTGGCCGCCCATCGGCCCTCTCGCTTTTCGGCGGCGCGAATCTGGCCGCTCGTCAGGGCTTGCCGGAACTGGAGGAAAATATCACGCGCTGTGGGGTCCTTTTGAGCCTCGGGCCCCAACGCAAAAAGTCGCTCGATCTCTCGTTGTACGGGGTGCATGGGGTTCATTTTATGGGTCTATTCGGACGCAGTAAAGTAGCTTCTCTGGCTGCCTTTCTCGGATATTTGCCCCCCTTGGGCCGATTCGCTGTATCCTATCCGCCATGCAGGCCCTGCAGCCCTTGCTTGGGCGTACTCTTCTGGTGCTGGCGCATCCCGACGACGAATGTGTGACTTACGGCGCATTGCTGCAAAGAATGGCCGATCCCATCGTGCGTTTCATGACGGACGGGGCTCCGCGCGATCCCTATTTCTGGGGACGCTATGGCTCGCGCGAAGCATACGCCGCCCTCCGCCAGCAGGAGGCCCGGCGGGCGCTGGCAAGGATAGGCGTCCAGCGTGTCGAGTTCGTCTCCGAGGGCTACCACGGCAGAAAGCGCGAGGGCGGCGGCGCGGCGTCCGACATCCTGGTCGATCAGGGGTTGTTTCGCATTTTGCCGGCGGCCTGGCGCGAACTCGTCGATGCAGTCGAGAGGCTGCAACCGCAGGCATTGCTGACCCTCGCCTATGAAGGAGGTCATCCGGATCACGATAGTTGCAACCTGCTGGTGTCGCTTGCCACCAAGAGATTCGGACTTCCAGCCTGGGAGGCACCGATCTATAACCGCGCCTGCGAAACCGATGCCGCCCGTCTGGAGCCGCAAAGATTTGCAAGAGAGAATGGCACGGAAACCGATGTCCGCCCGACCGCGCTCGAAGTCGAGCACAAGCGTGCGATGTGGAGCGAATACGCTTCGCAGGGCGACTTCCTGCAATTCTTTTCGCCGGAGAGAGAGTGCGTGCGTCCCTTGCCCGCGTATGACTATTCAGCTCCTCCGCACCCGGGCCAACTGAACTACGAGCGCTGGCAATGGCCGATGACTGGAAGCGACGTTTGCCGGGCATTCGTCTCGTTTCTGGAGCAGTTCCGCGAGCTTGGTTGCGCCGAAGCTGGCAGCAAACCACAACCCTCGGTGGACATTAGGACGTGAGCCGCCGTGGCTCGCGATAGGCTTCCGAGCCGGGATAGATGGTGAGAATGCCCGTAGCTGTTGAAAAAGTCGGTTTTGGGAAGAGCATTGGAGCGTGGTTCATCTCTTCGGCGCTCCGGATCAGTTGCTCCTCTCTCTTGTTTCACGCCGTAACGGCTGCGGCTTCGGTGGGTTTCAGGCTCAGCAACCGCACCAACCGTTTGAGATTCTGGACCGTGGCGGCCAAGTAGAACTGTTCCCGGACGAATCTCATTCGACGCAGGCGCAAACGACGCAATCCGATCTGGTTCTTGAGTTCGGCAAACAAGCGCCTCCACTTTTCGACGAGCCCGTTGCGCCGCGACGAAGGCCGGTGTTCTCGCCAACTCCTGCGCTCTCTGCCGCGCCGCTTCGTGGATGTGGACCCCGAGGAAACGACAACGGCCCTTGGTGCATTGGGTCTTCGGCGGACAATCTCGACAGCGTTTCAGGGTGGCCGCGTAAACATGCGTTCGGTTCAGGGCATTGACGCCCACATACGTCAGGGTTTTGCCTGCCGGACAGAGGTGGCGGTTGGCCTCTTCGTCATAGGTGAACTTCTCGATTCCGTACCGATCGTTCTTGCGCTGCGCATTCTGCTTGACGCGCATGTACGGGGTGATCTCTCGTTGCTGTAACCAGTGGAGCAACTCGCCATTGCCATAACTGGTGTCGGCGGCCAGCGACTGCGGATATCGCCGCTGCCGCTGGTGAAAACGCGTGATCATCTCGCGGGCGGCCACGCTCTCCTGACTGAATCGTGCTGCCGTCGCTTGTACGCCCACCATAACGCAGCTCGGGTTATCGATCAGGTAGTTGTCGTAGTAGCCCAGCGTCGCCAGACCCTTGCCTTTGCTCGCGTAGGTCGCATCGGGATCGGTGGTGGAGACCTTGTCTTGCTCCTGCACCGGCGGCGGTTCGCCGTCCCCGTTTTCTTCTTCCAGTTCCGTCAGGTACTGGCGGACCGTGCGTTTGACCTGCGCCACTTCCGCCAACTGCTCGCGGGGGAGGCGGCTGTCGCTGTTGGCGTTGGCCTGCACCAAGCTGCCGTCCACCGACAGATGCTCGCCCTTGACCAAGCCCACTCGGATACACTGCCCGACAATCTGCTCGAACAACTCCTGAAACAGGTTGGACTCCTGCAAGCGCCCGTGCCGGTTCTTCGAGAATGTCGAGGGGTGCGGAATCTCCTGATCAAAGCCCAGCCCGGTGAACCAGCGCCACGCCAGATGCATGCGCAACTCTTCCACCAGCCTGCGCTCGCTGCTGACGCCGTAGAGATAGCCGATTAGACCGGTTCCGCGGAAGGTATATACCGAAAAGGAGCCGGGCATTCAGCCCGGCGGTGATAGTTCCGGATACACCTACTTAGTAATTGCTCTAGCAGTATCCGCAGCAACAACTCGGGATCGATCGAGGGGCGGCCCGTCTCGCTATAGGAGTCGCGCAGCTGCTCGCGCACGAAATCAAAACTGACGTGGCGATCAATGAGCCGCAACAGATGGTTCTCAGGGACTTGATCTTCGAGCCGGAAGTAGTAGAACAGGGACTCGGAACGGGAGTGTTGACCCATCATGAGCAGCAAGCCTCCGAAAATGGCGATCCAGCGCAGCATCAGGAACTCTCGTTTGCTTATAACGTTCCTGCACCGCACTCACCAGCACCAACTCGGTGACTTTTTCAACAGCTACCGGCGTTATCACCACTTTGCCGGGGTGCTCTAGCCTTTGCGCAGTTCCGTCAGCACCTGGCGGGCTATTTCCTTCAGCGTTTCGAAAACCCCAACGCCCTGGTTCGCGATGGCTTCAAAGACAGGCTCTTTGCGCCGCATCAGCTCTTTCTTGAGAGTTTCCACCGGCAGAGCGTTGGGCAGATCGCGCTTGTTCAATTGCAGCACATACGGAATCTGGTGCAGATCGTAGCCGTGTTCCTGGAGGTTCGCCGCCAGGTTGTCGATGGCTTCGATGTTGGCGTCTACGCGCTCCTCCTGCGAATCGGCGACAAAAACCACGCCGTCCACGCCGCGCAGGATCAGCTTGCGGCTGGCGTCGTAGTACACCTGGCCGGGCACTGTGTACAGGTGAAAGCGGGTGCGGAAGCCGCGAACCGTCCCGAGGTCGAGGGGCAGGAAGTCGAAAAACAGGGTGCGATCGGTCTCGGTCGCAAGCGAGATCATCTTGCCCTTCTGCGTATCAGCCGATTTGTCGTAGATGCGTTGGAGATTCGTCGTCTTGCCCCCAAGCCCCGGGCCGTAATAGACGATCTTGCAATTGATCTCGCGTGCCGCGAAATTGATGAAGCTCAATCTCTTCCTCGTACTTGCGCATGCGCCGGCGACAACCTGGGTGTTTCCGGTGCGCTGAACAGAAAAGCAGACACAGGCAGCCCGACACAGCAGCGCGAAAACCCACGCGCACCCGTAACCGATGTTGAGTGCTGTTCTGATTGTGCGTCAGCCGCGAGCGTTTTGTCACGAGGCAAACAAGTTACCGAAGGCACTTACTTTGCGGGTACTGGATAGTAACCGTCGCGCGCGTAAACCTTCAACTTCGGCCGGTTCACCCTGACATCGATGCTGCGATATGCCAGCGAACTTCTTGGCGCGTTGCTGTAGTACCCGAGGGTGTACTGGTTGCGAGCCTGCTCGGTCAGCCTTGAGTATGCGTCCTCGATGGCGGAGCGGCTGAATTCGGCCAAAACCTCGCCTCCGGTGGCTGACGCATACTTCGGCAGGATGTTGCCGTATCCCTGGCGCGGCAGGCGGATCCTCGCCAGTTTGTCATAAACAGGCATGGAGGCGGTATCGGCTCCCACCGCGAATACCGTGATGTTGTTAGTCAGCAGCACTTTCTTGACATCGTCGTAACTGGCGGTGCTTCCTTTTTCGCGCCCGTCGCTGATAATAAACAGGATTCTGCGCCGTGTTGCATCACGGCGTCCGAGATCGACGCTGGCCCGCAGGATGGCGTCGTTGAGCACTGCCGATTCCGGATATGCGCGATTGTCCATACTGGATACGCTGCGCCCGGTGTCGGGAAATTGACGGCCGTTGACGCTGGGGCCGGCTGTCATCGGGTTATCGTTGACCGCCGGTCCCGACGGCAGCCCTTCAATCTTGCGTACCGAACGTAGCGTAGCCGCCGTTTTGTCGCTCAGCGCGCCCAGGAAGTCCTGCTGCGAGCGGACGGTGTTGCCATAGGTGTAAACCGCGAGCTCGTCAAACTCGCTGAAGGCACCAGTCAAGGCACTGAAGGTCTCCTTGATGCGGTCAAGCGCCGTGTTGGGCAAATCGATATCAATGATCAGCGCCGCCGAGATCGGGAAGGGATCGCTGGTGAAAAACACGATGTTCTGCTGCACGCCGTTCTCCAGCACGGAGAAATTGGGGCGTAACAGGCCGTTGACCAGGCGCCCGGAGTCGTCCTTCACGGTAACGGGAACCTGGACAAAATTGAGCTGCCTGGAGAGGGTAAACAACTGCTCCTGCGGTGCCGGTGCGCCCGAAGGCTGCTGGCTTGGCGCAAGCGTGGTAATGGCCGGCTTCGGCTGCGCGGGTTGTGCCGCCGCATCGTCATTGGGCTGCGGTTGCGCCCGAGCCGGAGACGGCGTAGTGTTCTCCGGAGTCGATCCGGCGTCCGGGGAGGGACGATTCGGAGCCGGGGGAGCCGCCGGTGGAGGATCGGGGGCATTATTTTGCGGGAGGGGAGCGTCGGGAAGCGAGTCCTGTGCGCTGGCCGGCAGGGTGGCCATCAGCAGGAGCAGGACCGCCAGGAATGTCAGTCCCCTGAACATGATGCGTGTCGGAATCCGGGCACCCATCTGGCGGCCGCCACGGCCCGGGGCCCCGGCCGGATTCGAATTGGTTGAGCTGAGCAGCAAGCCCGTTTTCATTTACTTTCCTCCCTGCACGATTCTTCAGCTCTGGAGCACAACAAACCGCCAAACTTTGCTCTCTAAATGATAGTAAACTTCGGCACGGCAAATGCAACTGCGGCACTGTCGGCAGAGCACACCGTGCGAACCTGGAACGCCATGCAATTCGCTAGAACGCCCCTGAAATCGACGCTGCTGCTCTGGGTTATTTTCGCCTCGGTGACTGCTCTTTCCGGAGCAGCGCAGCAAACCACGAACGAGTCACAGAAGGCTGAACCCCCCGGGCAGCAAGACTCGGTGGGGACTTTCAAGGTCAACGTCAACCTCGTGAACCTGTACTTCGTGACCAAGGATAAGCATGGGACCCTGGTGCCGAATCTGGCGCAGGATCAATTCGAGGTTCTTGAGGACGGCCAGCCGCAGACCATCAAGTACTACAAGGCTGACGCCAGTCAACCGCTCACCTTGGGCCTGCTGGTGGATACCAGCGGCAGCGAAGCGCGCATGCTTGGTACCGAGCAGGAAGTCGCCGGACAGTTCATCGGTACGGTGCTTCGCGAGAAGGACCTGGCTTTCCTGATCAGCTTCGACGTGAACGTCGATCTTTTGCAGGACCTCACCGCCAGAAGTCAGGATTTGCGGGCGGCGCTGCGCAAGACGCAAATCAACACCGGGGGAGGCGGCGGTATTCCCGGCATGGGTGGCGGGCCGATTCCGCATGCCCGCCCAAGGGGAACGCTGCTCTACGATGCCATCTACCTGGCCTCGCAGGAAAAGCTGAA
>JBEKBO010000096.1:0-17318 GCA_050015355.1 Candidatus Korobacteraceae bacterium
AGCTTCGTGGCCTGCGCCGTCGAGCAGCACGACCACATGCCCCGGCGAGGGCTTGCCAACGGCTCCAGGCTTGACCTCCTGCCCCAGGAAGTTGCCCAGTGTGAGCACATTCTCGGTCTGTCCAAAGCCGTCCCGGATGGTGATACCCCAGGCAGCGCGCACCTTTTCAATGATCTCCGGATTCAGCGGCTCTCCCGCGCCGACCAGCTTGCGGATCTTCACCTTGTAGGCCTTCAAATCCTCGAGCACCAGCATCCGCCAGACGGTGGGAGGCGCGCACAGCGAGGTCACGCCGCAGCGCTCCATCTGGCGCAACGTGCTCTTGGCGTCGAAGCGGCCGTAGTTATGCACAAAGATTGTCGCCCCGGCATTCCAAGGTGCAAAAAAACTGCTCCAGGCATGCTTCGCCCATCCGGGCGAACTGATGTTGAAATGCACGTCGTCCGGTTGCAGGCCGGCCCAGTACATGGTGGCCAGATGCCCGACCGGATAGCTCTGATGGGTGTGCAGCACAAGTTTGGGAACCGCCGTCGTGCCCGAAGTGAAGTAGAGCAGAAACGGATCGTCGGCGTTCGTCGGTCCGTCGGGCGCGAATGCCGCAGGCTCGTTGTAGGCGTCTTCGTAGGCAGCCCAACCCGGCTCCGCGCCTCCGCAGGCTATGCGGGTGTAATTGCCGCCAATCCCGGCAAAGCGGGAAACAGCGGCGCCGATGGCAATCACGTGCCGGGCTTTGCCGCGACCAAGCCGGTCGCGAAGATCAGCCTCGGTCAGCAGCGTCGCCGCCGGAATCAGGATCGCACCCAATTTCAGCGCCGCCAACATCACTTCCCAAATGGCCACAACGTTCGGCAGCATAACCACGACGCGGTCGCCGCGCCGCACTCCCTGCCGCCGCAGGAAATTAGCCACCTGGTTCGATCGCCGCGAGAGTTCGGCGAAGCTCAACTTCAGCTCCGAGCCGTTCTCCTCCACGATCCACAGTGCCGGCTTCTGGTTGTCGCGGGCGTAGTCGTCGAAGTAGTCGAGCGCCCAGTTGAACTGCGTCAGACCGGGCCAACGGAAATCCCGGTAAGCGGTTTCGTAATCTTCGCGGTATTTGAAAAGAAAGTCCCGGGCGGCAAGAAAAGCCTTCAGGCTCTCGCCGCGAGCGGTCAGCGTTTGAGGATTTGCCATATCCCCTCCCCACGAGTCGGCTCACATTTTAGAGCAGAATGTCACACTTGCGCTATCCCGGCGCGAAAACAGTTTGATAACCTCTTGAATTGTGGCTCCCAACGAGGAATACCTTCAACGGCTCAAGGAACGGGAAGCGCGCGCGGCCCGCTACGATGGTCTGCACCTGCGCCTGGGCTATCTCAAGCTGCTGTTGCTGGGCGCTGGACTGCTATTCGCCTGGCTCGACTTTGGGCGCGGCATCATGCCGGCTTGGCCGTTCGCAATTGCCGTGACCCTGTTCGTGGCCGCCAGCGTCTACCACTCCCGCCTGCTCCGCAACAAGTCGCTGGCCGAGCGCAGCGCGCAATTCTACCGCCAGGGCCTGGCGAGGCTGGAAGATCGCTGGCGCGGCCACGGCTCGCATGGAGAACGCTTCCAGAACCCGCATCACGTCTACGCCAGCGACTTGGATCTGTTTGGCGCCGGCGGCTTGTTCGAACTGCTTTCCACGGCCCGCACGCGCATGGGCGAGCAAACACTTGCCCGCTGGCTGCTGTCGCCGGCCGCCATGCCTGAAGTGCTTAGCCGCCAGCAAGCGGTCATGGAGTTGCGCAGCCGCCTCGATCTGCGCGAAGAAATCTTCCTCATCGGCTCCGAAGAGCGCAGCGGAGTGCGCTCGCGCAGCTTGCGCCAGTGGGCGGAGTCACGCTGCGATTTCCCGCCGTGGCTTCGGGTCGCCGCTCCCTTGCTGGCGTGCCTGGTTGTCGCGAGCGCCGCGCTCTGGGCCAAGACCGGATTTGCGGCTCCGGCAGTCTCCCTGCTGGCAGTTGAGGGGGCTATCCTCTACCGCTACCGGCTACGCCTCCAGCGGATTCTGCACGAGACGGAGCACGCTTTTGAGGATCTCGGACTGCTTTCGTCGCTGCTTGCCCGCTTGGAAAGCGAGCGCTTCGGTTCAGAACGGCTTCAGCAGTTGAGCAGCGAACTCGAGTCGCACCACATACCGGGGTCGCGGGCGATCAGGCGGCTGGAAACAATAGTCGATTTCATCCATTCTTCCGACAACCTCCTGATTCGTGTTTTGAACCTGCCGCTGCTCTACAGCCTGCAGGTGGCCTTTGCCGCCGAAGGGTGGCGGCGCGAGCACGGTCAGGCGGTAGGCCGGTGGCTGAAGGCTATTGGCGAATTCGAGGCGCTGCTGTCGCTGGCCAATTACAGCTACGAGCATCCGCAAGATTCTTTTCCGGAGTTTACGGTTGAAGGCGCCCAATTCATAGCGGAGGATTTGGGGCACCCTCTCATCCCCGCCGCAACCTGCGTCAGGAACGACCTGAGCCTGGCCGCGGAGACGCGGGTGTTGTTCATCAGCGGGTCAAACATGTCAGGCAAGAGCACTCTGCTGCGCGCCGTCGGCGTCAACATTGTGCTTGCCATGGCCGGCGCTCCGGTGCGCGCCCGGCGCCTGCAACTGGCGGCCGTGCAAGTGGGCGCAAGCATACGCATTAACGACTCGCTCCAGGAAGGCAGTTCCCGCTTCCAAGCCGAGATCACGCGGCTGCGGCAGATTTTCGACCTGGCGGCCCGCGGCATGCCGGTACTGTTTCTGCTCGACGAGTTGCTCCAGGGAACCAATTCGAAAGACCGCCGGATTGGAGCCGAGGGCGTACTGCGAGCGCTGGTCCAGCGCAACGATATCGGCCTGGTAACCACGCATGACCTGGCGCTGACGGAAATCGCAGACGCGCTGCCCGGCAAACTGAAAAACGTTCACTTCCAGGAGGAGATCGAGCAAGGCGTGATGCGGTTCGATTATCGTCTGCGGCCCGGGATCGTGGAAAAGAGTAACGGGCTCGAACTGATGCGCATGATGGGCCTCGACGTTTGAGACTTGAGGTACGTTCCACCCGAAGCGAAAGACTACGCCTGCAAACTCAACAAGATAGGGACCACAGTGCTATACTCTCCCGTTCGCACGGATAGGACCGTGCGGTTCGCGTCAGCGGGATATACCCTTCAACGAAAAGGCAAAACGCACCATCACATCCCGCTCGGAAAGGACCCTGTCATGGCCGCGCCAGCGCTCAGTTTCGCCCAACAGAATCAGCAGAGATTTCTCGACGAGCTCAAGGCCCTGCTCCGCATCCCCAGCGTGAGCACCTTGCCCGAGCATAAACAGGACATTCAGCTCGCCGCCAGCTTCGTGGCCGACGAACTAAGGCGCATCGGTTTTGAAAACGTCGTCGTGATTGCAACCGCCGGCCACCCGCTTATCTATGCCGATTGGCTGCACGCCGCCGGAAAGCCCACGGCGCTGGCCTACGCGCACTACGACGTCCAGCCGCCCGATCCGCTGGACGAATGGATTTCGCCGCCCTTCGAGCCCACCGAGCGCAACAACAATCTGTATGCCCGCGGAGCGGTGGACGACAAAGGCCAGCTTTGGATGCAGGTGAAGGCCTTCGAGTCTTTATTCAAGAGTAATAACGGCAAATTGCCGATCAATGTGCGGGTGCTGTACGAGGGCGAAGAGGAAGTGGGCGGGGAGTCGATCGAAAAGTACGTGCGCGAAAACCCGGCCAAGCTGAAGGCCGATTTCGCGCTCGTTAGCGACACCGAACTATTCGCGCCTGACCTGCCGACGCTTTGCGTTGGACTGCGCGGTCTGGTTTACACCGAATTGGAGTGCCAGGGAGCCTCCATCGATTTGCATTCCGGAATCTACGGCGGCGCGGCTCCCAATCCGCTGTTTGCGCTCTGCGAAATCATCGCCAAGTTGAAGGATCAGAACGGGAAAGTCCTGATCCCCGGCTTCTACGACACGGTGAAGGCGCCGACCAAAGACGAACTGAAGGCATGGCAGGCCTTGCCCTTCGACGAGGAACACTACCGCAAGACGGAAGTCGGCTCCACGGTGCTCACCGGCGAACCGGGGTACTCGGTGCTCTATCGTACCTGGGCGCGGCCCACACTCGAAGTCCATGGCATGCCGGGAGGCTTCACCGGGACCGGCGCTAAGACGGTGATTCCCGCCCGCGCCTCGGCAAAGGTCTCCATGCGCCTGGTTCCGGACCAGGATGCCGATGACATCCTTGCCAAGTACACCAGGTTCGTGAACTCGATTGTGCCCAAAGGCGTCCAGGTGAAGGTCAAGGTGCACAGCAAGGGCCCGGCATCCGTCGTTAGCACCGATAATGACTTCGTGCGGGCGGCTAACCAAGCCATGCGTGAGGTTTTCAAGAAGGAGACCGTCTACATCCGCTCCGGCGGCTCGGTCCCGATCGTCGCCCAGTTCCAGAATTACCTCAAACTCCCGAGCGTAATGATGGGTCTGGGACTGCCCGATGACAATCTGCACGCGCCGAACGAGAAATTTCACATTCCGAACTTTTACCGCGGCATTGAGTCGCTGATTCGGCTCTTCACCATTTTGGGAAAGTAGACGGCGCTTATTCACATTTACGGTTGCGATTTTTTTCACGGAAAGGGCGCCGAAAAGGTTTTTGACCGGCGCGCTCCGAAATCGGTCAAGTTCGCCGAGAAGCGCGCCTGGAGCGGCTTAGCGGGAAAAACCCGGCGCGCCCGACTGCTCATTAATTTTGTGTTATAAGAACACTTGCCAAGTGGCTGGACTTGTGATCAAGAAAAACGGTCTCCGCGCGCCTTCAGGCAGTCTGGCCGCAGTTGGCAAAATTGCCTGAAAACCCTTGCCAGGATTGCATTTCGCGAAATTCGAAGCTGGCGGCTTCTGGTCCACCGCCAACCGGTTTTTTCAGGTTTTGCGTAAATGAAGATTCGTTGACAAAATAGAAATGCTTCTTTAAAAATCTTCGACGAATTAATTTCAAAACTGTGAACATTCAAACACCAGAAGTTCTACTCCGTTCCGACTTCGGCGACCTGGAACTTTATGCCAGTGGCAAAGTTCGAGATGTGTATGTCGCCGGCAAAGATCATCTCCTGTTCGTAGCCACCGACCGCCTCTCGGCCTTCGACTACGTGCTTGCGACCGGAATCCCGTTGAAGGGACGGGTTCTGACACAGCTTTCGCTGTTCTGGTTCGACTTCCTTAAGGATATTGTGCCGAATCATCTGGTTACGGCGAACGTAGACCAGTATCCCCCGGCGATCCGGAAGTACTCCTCCCAGTTGCGCGGGCGTTCGATGCTGGTCAATAAAGCCGAAATGTTTCCGGTCGAGTGTGTGGTGCGCGGGTTTGTGTCGGGGTCGGCCTGGAAGGAGTATTTGCAAACCGGAAAAGTTTCCGGCATCAAGCTGCCCTCCGGATTGCGGGAAAGCGATCAGCTCCCCGAGCCCATCTTTACCCCGGCCACAAAAGCCGCGAGCGGCCACGATGAGAACATCTCTTTCGACGAGATGGTAAAGCACGTGGGCGCCGCGCAGGGCGAGCAACTCCGCGACCTGACCTTGAAGATTTACAAGAAGGCCGCAAACTATGCTGCCACCCGGGGGATTATCATTGCGGACACCAAGTTTGAATTCGGCCGCACCCCCAAGGGGCTTGTGCTGGCCGACGAAGTGATGACTCCCGACTCGTCGCGCTTCTGGCCGGCCGATACTTATGAGCCGGGCAGGGCGCAACAGTCGTACGACAAGCAGTATGTGCGCGACTACCTGGAATCGATTCGCTGGAACAAGTTGCCGCCGGCGCCCGCTCTGCCTGCGGATGTCGCCGCGAATACCAGCGCGAAGTACGTGGAGGCATATCGGCGACTGACGGGCCGGGATTTGCCGATGGACTAGGGGTGCTTCGATGACGGGGCTAGACTGGATCATCGTAGCGATTCTGTTCTTGTCTGTACTGCTGGCAACGGCGCAGGGGTTTTTCTATGAGCTGTTTTCCCTGGCCGGCTGTGTGCTCGGCTATTTGCTGGCGGCTTGGAATTACAGGCGTTTTGGCGCATGGCTTTTGCCTTACGCGAAAAACGAGTGGATCGCCCAGGGCGCTGCCTTTCTGCTGATTTTTATTTGTATTCTTTTTCTGGCCGGAGCCGCCGGCCGGCTGGCGCGATGGGCGGCACATGGCGTAGGGCTCCGATGGTTTGATCGGCTTCTTGGGGCGGCGTTTGGCATCATTCGCGGGGCGCTGATCGCCACGGTTCTGGTGATGACCATGGCGGCCTTCGTTCCCGGGTCGCGCATGCTTGCCGAGTCGAGGTTGGGATCGTATTTCCTGGTTCTGGGCCGGGGCGCCACGTGGGCAGCTCCATCGGAACTACGCGCCAGGTTCAGGGATGGGTTGCGGTCGCTTAGCGAAATCCGCAACACGGGGACTAAAGAGAGTGCGCCAAAGAGCGGCGCTCAAAAATAACAGCCGGAAGCAGTCGAATTGGCCAACGTTAATAACCGGCGCAGTTGAAATTGTTCGTTGTCGGGAAAGCGAGGCGTATCGTGAAGGACCAGCTGGAAGCGCTCGTGATGCAGATGTACAAAAGCGGAATCTTCTATAGCGAGGCTGTACGCGAGTTCAAGAAGCGGTTCATCATTACCGTGCTGGAAGAGAATCATGGAAATCAGTGTAAGGCTGCGCGCCAGTTGGGAATGCATCGCAACACGCTGAGTCGCACCATCGCCGAACTGAAAGTCGACGTTCGCGCCTTGCGCGGCGGAGCACGTCGTCCGCCCAGAAGCGAGCGCCCGCTCGCGGTCGAGAAGAGGGCGGCACGCTAACAGGCTGCGGAAGAACCCGCCGAAGCCGGGGTCCCCGGCAACGGCCGGGCCGTAGCCGGGGTGGAAGCCGGGCACACGCCTATTCTGAAGCTGCTCCAGGCACTTGCCGATGCCGCTGCTGCATCCATTTCCATGCACTGCGTACGATCGTCTCCAGCTCGGCGAACTGAGGCTGCCAGCCCAATTCGCGCCGGATCTTATCCGAGCTCGCTACCAACACATCCGGATCGCCTGCTCGCCGTGGCCCCTCGACGGCGGGAATAGCATGTCCCGTAACCCGTCTGGCCACTTCGATCACTTCGCGCACGCTGAAGCCGCGCCCATTGCCGAGGTTGTAGATCAACTGCCGCGGCCCTGAATCTGCTTTCAGCCGTTGCAGCGCCAGCAGGTGCGCACTTGCCAAATCCGAAACGTGGATGTAGTCGCGCACGCAGGTGCCATCAGGCGTGCCGTAGTCAGTGCCGAAGATGTCTATATGGCTGCGGGTGCCAAGCGCCACTTGCAGTATCAGCGGGATCAAGTGGGTTTCCGGACTGTGTCTCTCGCCGAGTTCCGTGGTGGCGCCAGCCGCATTGAAGTAGCGCAGGCTGGCATAGGACAAGCCGTGAATGCGATGAAACCAATCCAGCATGCGTTCAACCAGGAGCTTCGATTCCCCGTAGGCGTTGGTCGGCTGCAATGGATCGCTTTCAGCGATCGGCGAGCGTGCCGGGTTGCCATAGAGAGCCGCCGTGGAAGAAAAAACAAACCGCGGAATGCGGTGGGCTAAAACCGCCTCCAATAGCACGAGCGCGTTTGCCGTATTGTTGCGAAAGAAACGCTCCGGCTCCTTCATCGACTCGCCGGCCTCGATCCAGGCCGCAAAATGCATGACGGAGTCGATTTTGCCCTCCCGCAAGGCGCCGTCCAGGCAGGCACGATCGCCGATGTCTCCGACGATCAGCGTTGCGCGCCCGGGAACCGCGTCTCTGTTCCCTTTGCTGAGATTGTCGTAGACGACAACCTCGTGTCCCGCCGCCACTAACTGTGCGGCCACCACACTGCCGATATAACCGGCGCCACCGGTGACGAGGATTCTCATCGGAGCTAGCGTTTAGCAACCTTTCCGCCGGGCAATCGGCTCGGACAGTTCGCGAACCGTCAGATACTCCTCACCCTTGGCGCCCTGCCAACTCTGCAACCGTCTGCTGAAAGTAATCGAGCGAAAGCCTCAGTCCCGTTTCCAGATCGATTTTAGGCTCCCATCCGAGCAGCCGCCTGGCCTTTGTAATGTCGGGACGGCGCTGCTTGGGATCATCCTCCGGAAGCGGTTGGAATCGGATTTGCGAGGACGATCCGGTGATCTTCAGCACCAACCGGGCGCACTCCAGGATGGTAAATTCTCCGGGATTGCCGATATTCACCGGCAGATGCTCATCGGCCGCCGCCAACCGCAGAATTCCCTCGATCTGGTCGCTGACGTAGCAGAAGCTCCTCGTCTGACTGCCGTCTCCATAAATCGTCAGATCCTCGCCCCGCAGAGCTTGCTTCATCAGGTTGGAAATCACGCGGCCATCGTTCACCTGAAGCCTGGGGCCATAAGTATTGAAGATGCGGACAATGCGCGTGTTCACTTTGTGATACCGGTGATACGCCATGGTGAGCGCTTCCGCAAAGCGCTTCGACTCGTCGTAGACGGAGCGCGGGCCGATTGGATTGACGTTGCCCCAGTACGTCTCGGGCTGCGGATGCACCGACGGATCGCCATAACACTCGGAAGTAGAGGACAATAGAAACCCGGCATTGTATTTCTTCGCCAGCTCGAGCGAGTTCAGGGTTCCCTGCGATCCCACCAGCAAAGTTTCGATCCCATACCTCATGTAATCCACGGGACTCGCCGGAGATGCGAATTCGAAAATGAAATCGACAGGACCGAAATCAAAGGGCCGGCAGATGTCGTGCTGGATGAATTCGAAGCGTGGTTCGTGTTCCAAATGCCTGATATTGTCCAGGCTTCCGGTTATCAGGTTGTCCACGGCGACCACCGGACGCCCTTCGGCCAAAAGTCTGTCGCAAAGGTGCGAACCCAGGAAACCTGCCGCACCTGTTACCAACACGCGCATTCTCGCCTTCCCCGGCAACCTCTGCGATTTTAGTAATTCCGCCGGCCAGCACTGCCTTGAATCTATCACCTCGAACTGCGTCTCGCACCGCTTCCCGCACGGCCTCCGCTGACGGCTATAGCGCGTCACCGCGCACGATGGCCGCTGGAATATCGAAAAAAAGTGCCTGCGCGTATTCTTCTCCGACCATTTTGGCAGCGATCCTGCGGGCCGCGGAGAGAACCGGAGGCCGATGCTCCGGATCATGGGCATCGGTCGCGATCACATGCACTTGTTCTTTCGTGAGCAGCTTCTCACAGAACTTCTTCACGGCCGGACCCCAAAAGCCGGTCAGCGAGTTGGCCGTAACCTGCACCAGGCAGCCGAGCGAAATCCACTCCTCCACGAGCTCGAACCGGCCTTCCAGCAGCCTGTTCCGTTCCGGGTGAGTGATAATCGGAACCAGCCCGCGACAGGTCAACTCCGAAAGCACGGTGGTCATGGAGCTGGAAACACCATATGGGCTGAGTTCAACCAGCAGATACTTCGTCTCCCCGATCGTGTACCGTTCGGGATGCAGCTTGGCATCTTCAATGTTGTCGTACGAAAGATGAAAGTCGCATCCCAGGCTGAAGGCCATATTGGGGACGCGGCGCGCTAACTCATCCACCAGGAAGAGCGCCGCTTTGCGATCAAAGCAATAGCGGTCGCTGCAATGTGGAGTCGCGACGATGTGCGTGATGCCATCGGCTGCGGCTTTTTTGCACATCTGTAATGTGTCTTCCCAGGATGTTGGCCCATCATCGATTCCCGGAAGCAAATGACAGTGAATGTCTACCATTTTCATGAATTATAGCGTGTGCAAAGCGGACAACGGCAATCCTGCCATCCTGAAGATGCCATTGCGTCATGAAAAAATCTCTGCACTTCGGGGCAGCGTTGCGCCCCTCGCCCGGAGTTCACCGGGGAGCTAAAACACGTTCACGTTGACCACCAGACGTCCGCGCACCTTGCCGGCAACGATCTCACGCCCAGCCTCGAAAACCTGCGGCAGCGAAATTTCTTGCGTCATGCGATCCAGCTTGGCGGGATCAAGATCAATCGCCAGCCGTCTCCAGGCTTCCAGGCGCAAAGGCATTGGACTGATCCCGGAATTGATGCCATAGAGCGTCACCCCGCGCAGGATGAACGGGGCGACGGTCGAAGGGAAATCCATTCCCTGCGCCAGCCCGCAGGCAGTAACAGCACCGTTATCCTTGGTCTGGGCGCAGGCGTTGGCCAGCGTATGACTGCCTACGGTGTCAACGATTCCCGCGTACCGCGTCTTCTGCAGCGGCTTTCCAGGGGCGCTTAGCGTGGCACGGTCGATCACCTCCGAAGCGCCCAAACCTTTCAGATAGTCGCTTTCCGCCAGCTTTCCCGTGGAGGCCACTACCTTGTACCCGAGTTTGCCGAGCACGGCGATGGCGATGCTCCCCACCCCGCCGGAAGCGCCGGTCACCAGGATGTCGCCGTCCCCCGGTAGAATGCCGTGCTTTTCCAGCGCCATTATGCAAAGCATCGCGGTATAGCCGGCGGTGCCGATAGCCATCGCGCGCCTGGTCGTCATGTTTTTCGGCAGTCGCACCAGCCAGTCGCTTTTCACCTTGATTTTCTGCGCCAGTCCGCCCCAGAGCACTTCCCCGGAGCCGCAGCCGGCCACTACGAAGGCTTCGCCCGGCTTGAATTCGGGGTTGCCGCTGCTCTCGATTACGCCGGCGCAGTCTATGCCGGGCACCATAGGCCATTTCCGGACAATGGGGGCCATGTCCGTGAGAGCCAGTCCATCCTTGTAATTGATGGTGGAGTACTCTACCTTCGCCAGCACGTCGCCTTCGGCCGGCAACTGGGCTTCATCGAGATTCGCAAGCTGGGCGGAAAACTGGTTGTTTTCCTTCGTCAGATAGATTGCTTTGAACATGAGACCTCCGGAGCGATAGGGGAAAATGCGTGCCAGGCCGCCCCGGCATTTTTCAGCCACCAGCTTAGGATTTGGACGGATGCTTGCCAAGCATCGGAGCGTGACAGCCGCCGCAGTTCATCTTGGTGCGGATGTTTTCCACCGCTCCGCCTTTTTCGTGACAGCTCATGCAACCCTGTGTCGCTTGCGGCAAAGCAAATGCTATAGGCTTGCCCGCCGCCTGTTCGTTCAACAATATGACAGTCTGCTTGGCAACGGATGCGGTCAGGGATCCACAGCGTTCGGCGCGCTCCGGGCCGTACGCATGCTTGTGGCTGACCTTCGTCCACGACGCAATCGACTGATGGCAGAGTGGCGAATCTGCAACGGAGCGGATTTCGGGGAATTTAGCGCCTATAGGATGAACGTTCGGCAGCGGCTCGTGCTCATACCATTCGAAGAGCGCGTTGATCAGCGGGTCGGGGTTGTGAGAGAGAAGCTGAATGGCAGCGGCTGCGCCATTCAGCGCGCCGCAGATGGTCGCCCAGCCCTTAATTCCTCCCCCGCCATACTTGAACATCAAGAAGGGAAAATCTTTATAGGGGGAACCAAGCTGCTCGGCAACCGGCCCGACGACTGCCTCGAAACTTCCGTACATGCATTCAGCTTTGTAGTAGCCTTCGAACCCACGCTGAGCCGCGGCATTCGGGTCAAGCGGCTTGTAAGGCCAGGGCACACTCTGCATCGCTCCCGCAGGGGCTTTCGCCGTAGCCGCCTGGTCAGCGTGCGCCACAAGAGTTGCAGCCGCGCCCACTCCGGCAAGTCCACCCAACAACGTAACCAGCTTCCTGCGATCGATCTGCTTCTCCACTGTATCCTCCCGGGCTGAAACTGATGAACCGCGCTCGCGGCCGATTGCAGTGTAAGTAAACGGCGACACGCGAAGCCGTGATCGCCATCACGTAACAGCGGTGCGCCAGTGAACCGACGGAGCTACGGCCGCACGGCCACCATTACGCGGGGAATCCCCGCCAAATCGGGAACGACGCGCACATCGATCCAGCCAGCCAGTAGCTCCGTTGCCATTGGCGCCATGGTGTAACCGATCTCAAAGACCAGATAGCCCCCGGCGCGCAAGGCTTCATGCGCCTGCGGAATGAGACGGCGAATAATATCCAGGCCGTGCTCGCCGGCGAAGACCGCCATCCTCGGTTCGAACTTTTTCACCACGTCCTGGACCTTGTCAGCCTCGTGGAAGCCCACATAAGGGGGGTTGGAGAGCACGAAATCGAAACTGCCGTCGCGCGGCACGCCTTCCAGCACGTCGCTCACCAGGAAGCGCACGCGGTCATCCAGTTGCAGTCGCGCCGCGTTGGCCTTCGCAACTTCGATCGCCTCCCGCGACAGATCCACGCCATAGATCTCGGCCTCGGGCAACTCTGTCGCCAGCGCCAAGGCAATTGCTCCTGAACCGGTGCCTACGTCAATCAGTTTCGGCCCGGGCCTGGCGTGGCAGCCCTTGCCTGTGCGCACCAATTCCAAAGTGGTTTCGACGACATGTTCGGTCTCCGGACGCGGGATGAGCACCGCGGGGGAAACAATCAGGTCCAGTCCCCAGAACTCCTGATGCCCCGTGATGTACTGCGCGGGATAACCAGAAGCGCGCAGCGCAATCGCAGATTCATAGCGCGATTGTTCGTCCACCGTGAGCTCTCGTTCGGAATGGGCGTACAGGTATGCGCGGTCGCAGTCGAGGGTAAACATCAACAACATTTCGCCGTTCATGCGAGGCGAGCCGACACCCTCGTCTTCGAGCCTGCGCACGGCGTCCGTGAGTGCCTGTCTCAGTTGCATTGTTGATCGACGGCGAATCGACCGGGAAGCATATTCGCCACGTGCTGCATTCGAAGTGCCTTACGCTAACACTGTCGCTTCGTGCTTCAGTTTTTCAGCCTCGTAGTGCGTCACCAGGGCATCGATTACCGGCTGCAGTTTGCCGTCCATGATCTCGCTCAACTGGTGAATCGTAAGCCCTATGCGATGGTCCGTCATGCGGTTCTGCGGAAAGTTGTAGGTGCGGATTTTTTCGCTGCGATCGCCGCTTCCCACCATCGAGCGCCGCTCCTTGGCCAGCGCTTCCTGCTGCTTGGCCAATTCCATCTCGTAGAGACGGGAGCGCAGCACGCGCATCCCCTTCTCGCGATTCTTGATCTGCGACTTCTCATCCTGGCAGCTCACCACCGTGTTGGTGGGCAAGTGCGTGATGCGGACGGCGGAATACGTGGTGTTCACCGACTGCCCGCCCGGTCCTGAAGAGCAGAAAGTATCGATGCGCAGGTCTTTGGCTTCGATCTTGACGTCCACATCTTCCGCCTCCGGCAGCACCGCGACGGTTACGGCAGAGGTGTGAACACGGCCCTGCGTCTCGGTGGCCGGAACGCGCTGCACGCGGTGCACTCCGCTCTCGTACTTCATCTGCGAGTAGACGCGCTGGCCTTCGATGATCGCGATCACTTCCTTCAGCCCGCCAACGCCCGATTCCGAACTGGAAAGCACCTCCACCTTCCATCGGCGCGTCTCCGCGTAACGCGCATACATGCGGAATATCTCGGCGGCAAACAGCGTGGCTTCGTCGCCTCCGGTTCCGGCCCTGATTTCCAGCACCACGTTTTTCTCGTCATTCGGGTCTTTGGGCAGCAGCAAAACCTTCAAGGCTTCCTGCACCTGCGCCATTCGCGCTTCCAGTTGCGCCAGTTCTTCCTGCGCATAGGTTTTCATGTCGAGGTCGCTCTCTTCGGCGACGAGCGTTTTGCTCTCCTCGATTCCGCGCTTCAGATCCTTCAACTCGCGATACTTTTCGACAATCGGAACAAGCTCGCTGTGCGCTTTCGCAGTCTTCTGGTAATTGGCAGAGTCGGCCATAATGCCGGGCGAAGCAAGCGCCTGCGTCAATTCCTCGTATTTCGCTTCTATCTGGTCAAGTCGTTCAAACATTGCACACCCGCTGGTTTTCGATGTTTGGGTTCTCGATAGTTTGCCGCGCGCAAGGACGCGAGCGATACGGTGATCAGGCGAAAACGCGAGTCGCGGCGGGCGCCGCTACAGATGGGCGGGCAGGTTACCGAGACGGCTTGTTGCCGGGTGAAACATGTATTTAGTGTACTGCAATTCCTCGGTCCGCTGGTAGTTACGCGATGACCAGTTCGCCGCCGTGCTGCTTTTCCAGCTCCATGGCCTCGTTGAGCGCAACGATTGCGCACTCCACCTGCTTGTCGTCGGGCTGGCGCGTAGTGATGCGCTGCAACCAGAGCCCGGGACGCGTCATCATGGCGAACAGCGACGAAGCGTGCTTGGCGGCGAAACGGATGATCTCGTAAGAGACCCCGGCAATCAACGGCAGCAGCAGCAAACGCATGCCAAACCCGGTCCAGAACGTCCGGATCGGCACCAGTGCATACACCGCAATCGAAATCAGCATCACCGTCATCAGGAAGCTGGTACCGCAGCGGGGATGAAATGTCGACCAACGCTGCACGACAGGCGGCTCCAGCGGATCGCCCGCTTCGAAGGCAAACACCGTCTTATGCTCGGCACCGTGATACTGATAGACGCGCCGAATATCGCTCCACCGCGAAGTAAGCCAGATAAACCCCAGAAACAGGCCAAGCCGGATCACGCCCTCGATCACGGCGAAGACCACGCGGTTGCCCGGTTGTGGATTGAGATGCCGCAACTCCTTGGTGGCCAGGTAGGGCAAAAACTTGTACATGAAGATGAAGAACCCGAGAGAGATCGTGATGTTCAGCGCCGCCACCCAGCCGCTCAGCTCAAGTTTCTTCCCCTTCGGAGTATCGGGCTGGGCCTCGTCGAGCGCGACATTGGCCGAGTAGCGCAGAGCTTTGAAGCCCAGCATCATTGCCTGCCCTAGCGTCATCACTCCGCGGATCAGCGGCCATCCCTTCCACGGACTCTTCTCGGAGGGCCGCTCCATCGTCTCCGAGTGGGTCACCAGTTCGCCCGAAGGCTTGCGGACGGCGATTCCCCAGGCGTGCGGCGAGCGCATCATGACGCCCTCCAACACAGCTTGACCTCCGACGAGGGTTTCCTGCGCGCTCTCCAGCGCGAATGACAGGTGAAGGGCCGTGTGGAATCGAAGCGTGCGACGCGACCAGGACATAAATAATTGGATGACAGAACTCGGGATTTTGACTCTCCCCCGGGCAAAGCTCCCTGCCGGTGGTATTCGATCCGGAATAGCTATACCGTTAGAGTATCTACCGCGTCGCCGGAGTGTCAATCAAACCAGCAGCTTGGAGCTGGTGACTACGTACCTTACTGAGCCAAAAACTTCGCACCGAAGGCAGTCGCGGCGCAGCGAGCCCGCGACAGACGCCGAATCCCAGACCGGGAGGCCCATAACTCGCATCCAAGCTGAGTATGGGCCGCGCTCAAGTATGAACTCCTTTGCCGAAACCTGCGAAGCCGTAGCCGCAACCAGCAGCAAGAATGAGAAGGTGGCGATTGTGGCCGACTACCTTCGCTCGCGCCCGATGCCGGATGCCGAACTTGCGGCCGTGTATTTTTCAGGAAGGTTTTTTCCCTCCTACGACGAGAGAACGCTGCAGGTCGGCGGCGCGTTGTTATGGAGAGCGCTGGCCGAGGCGGCGAACACCAACGAAGCCAAGGTTGCGTTCATCTATCGCAAGCACGGCGATCTCGGTGCGGCGGCAGCCGAGCTGCTGTCTTCCAGGAAGCCGCCCGGGCAGCCGCTGACGCTGACCGCGGTTGCCGAGAGCTTCCGCGCAATTGCTCAATCGCGCGGCCCTGCCGCCAAACACGACGTGTTACGCGACCTGCTGGCGCGTGCTTCTTCCCTGGAAGCCAAGTACCTCATCAAGATCATGACCGGCGAGCTGCGCATCGGCTTCAAAGAGAGCCTCGTGGAAGAGGCGATAGCGGCCGCTTGGCCCGCTCCCATCGAGGTGGTCAGGCGGGCCAATATGCTGCTGGGCGATCTGTCGGAGACACTGCGCCTCACCGCTCAGGGTCGCGCCGGACAAGCGCAAATACGCTTATTCCATCCCATCGGCTTCATGCTTGCCACGCCCGCCGAGAGCGCGGTGGAAGCCTTTGAGCAGTTTCCCGACATGGTAGTCGAGGACAAGTACGACGGCATTCGCGCGCAGGCGCACTGCTCTGGAGGATGTGTCCGGCTCTTCTCGCGGACGATGGACAATATTACCGACTCGTTCCCGGAACTGATGCCATCGCTGGCGGCGTTCCCCGAAGACGTCGTGCTCGACGGTGAGATTCTCGGCTGGCACTTCGAGGGAAACGGCGGACGGGCCCGCGCTTTCCCGGAATTGCAGAAACGGCTAGGCCGCAAACGTCCTACCCCTGCCATGATTGAGCAGTTTCCGGTCGCTTACTTGATTTTTGACGTACTTTACGCCGGACACGAGCTGCTGATCGACCGGCCGTTGCGCGAACGCAAGGCGATCCTCGATGCCCTGTTCGCCTGGTTGCGCTATCCGCTCGACTCCGAAGCGGTCGCTGCCCAGAAACTGTTGAGCTTCGCCGCTGCCGGCGATCCTCCCCACACGGCGCGTCTGCTGCGTGCCCCTTCCGCACGCGCTGCCTCCGCCGTCCAACTCGACGAGTTGTTCGACCGCGCCCGGGCTCGCGGCAACGAAGGGCTCATGATCAAAGACGCCGCTTCCGCTTACACTCCCGGCCGCCGCGGTCAATCGTGGATCAAACTGAAGCGCGAACTCGCCACGCTGGACGTCGTCGTCACGGCGGTCGAGTTCGGCCACGGCAAACGCGCGGGGGTGCTAAGCGATTACACATTCGCCGTGCGCAACGGCGACCGCCTGCTGAACGTCGGCAAAGCCTTTACGGGGCTGACCGACGCCGAGATAGCGAAGATGTCGCAGTGGTTTCTCGAGCACACCACCGCCGATCACGGACAAGTGCGGCAGGTAGAGCCGCGGATCGTCATCGAAGTGGCCTTCAACGCCGTAATGCGTTCCAACCGGCACGATAGCGGATTCGCGCTGCGCTTCCCTCGAATCGTGCGCCTGCGAAACGACAAGCCCGTCGAGGATATCGACACGCTCCAGCGCGTGGAAGACATCTACAACGAACAGCTCCACGTGCAGAAGACGGCCTAGCGCGGTATCCCGGAAATACCTCACATCACTAAACACATCTCGTGAGTGTCATCCTGAGCGCAGCGAAGGATCTGCTTCTTTTCGCGTCTCAAAACAATCCCCTTCGCTTCGCCAGGATGACGCCCTTCAATCGGCGGCCTTCATGCCCGCCATCAACTCATAGTACTACTGTGTTATAAATGGGGAGCGCCACAAAAAGGACAACTGGAGAGCTGTCGAAGAAGAACCCGGGAGATAGTTTGCCGCAGCGTCGCGATCGAGCCAGGGTTATGCCGTTCAAGG
>JBEKBO010000097.1:0-17019 GCA_050015355.1 Candidatus Korobacteraceae bacterium
TCCAAGTTCAATCGCGCGACCCAGGCTTTGCGGCAGACGGGCTCGTCTTTCAAACCCTACGTGTACACCGCCGCCATCGACCGCGGAGCGTCGCCGGACGACATCGTTCTGGACGCCCCCGTGACCTTCCAGACCGCCTCCGGCGCTTACACGCCGCACAACTACGACGCCAGGTTTGAAGGCAATATCACTTTGCGCCGCGCCCTGGCGCACTCGCGCAACATACCCGCGATCAAAGTGGCGCAGCAGGTCGGAATGCACACCGTCATAGATTATGTGCACCGTTTCGGCATCACCTCGCAGATACAGCCATACCTGCCGGTGGCGCTGGGCGCGGCGGAGATCACGTTGCTGGAGCAGACCGCCGCCTATTCAACCTTCCCGAATGATGGCGTGCGCCTCTCGCCGCACGGCATCCGCAAGGTGGTCGACTATGACGGACACGTGCTGGAAGAAACCGTCCCCGAAGTCCGCGATGTGGTCAGCGAACGAACCGCGCGCGTCATCACCTCCATGTTGCAGGAAGTGGTGCAGCACGGCACCGCCTACCAGGCGGCGAAGCTCAAGCATCCCCTGGCCGGCAAAACGGGAACGACAAACGACTTCACGGATGCCTGGTTCGTGGGCTTTTCGCCCTCGCTTACCTGCGGCGTCTGGATCGGCTTCGACGAGAAAAAGAGCCTGGGAAACAAGGAGACGGGAGCTTTAGCCGCGCTGCCGGTCTGGATGGACTTCATGCGGGTCGCCATCGCCGGACACGAAGACGAACACTTCGCCGATTCCGTTTCGGGGTCCCCGGCACGCGCCGAAGTTGCGCGTGATGGGGCAGGCCGCCGGTTCATGAACCCTCGATAGCGCGCAAAGCGGATGCTTCCGGCTATCATCCAAGCGAGGCCCACTGAGTTAAGCTGAGTCGCCGCGGTCATCGGGAATTCGAGAGTGATGCGCTTACTTCGCACCCTGCTGTACGTGCTGATCCTTGTCGTCGTGGGGCTGATTTCCGCGCTGACCGCGATGCGCTACGCCATCCACGGACGCGAAGTGACTGTGCCCAAACTCGCCGGGCTCACTGCGGTCGAGGCGCAACGCGTCGCCGCCGACAACGGGCTGGCCATTTCGCGCGATCAACGCTTCTACAGCAGCGACATTCCCGAGGGCCGCATCGTATCGCAACTTCCGCAGGCGGGCGCGCGCGTACGCACGGGCTTCCGTATTCGCATCGCCGAGAGCCTGGGCCCGCAAAAAGTCGAAATCCCCAGCCTGGTGGGGCAATCTGTACGATCGGCCGAGTTGAACTTGAAACAGCGGGGCCTGGAACTTGGCTCCGTCGCCCATCTTCCCACGGCCAATGCCGCCGCCGACCAAGTGATCGCCCAGAGCCCCACGCCCGACGCGCAACAAATCTCGACTCCCTCGGTGACTGTGTTGACCAGCGCAGCCCCGGACCCGGAAGCGTTCGTCATGCCGAACTTCGTCGGCTCAAAGCTCTCCGAGGCAAGCGCGGCCATCCGTGCGGTTGGACTGGTGGTAGGAACGATAGCTACCGCGCAGCCTGCGCCACCGGCCGCAACGAATTCCGATTCGGCTGGAACCCTCGCCGCTGCTCCTGCCGCGGCGAAAACGCCGGTGCCTGCGCGAACATCGTCCGATGCCACCATCATCCGCCAGACGCCGGCAGCCGGGCAGCGGGTTTTTCCCGGAACCACCGTGCAATTCGAAGTTGCGGCCCCGGCGCGATAGCCGTGGTCGCGCAATTCCCGGGAAAAAACCGGGGGCTGCTGGCATAATAGAGATATTCATATTCTTCTGGAGATACCATGCTGCGCGTTGGATTCATCGGTTGGAGAGGGATGGTCGGCAGTGTCCTCATGCAGAGGATGCGCGAAGAGAAGGACCTTGTCGGCGTCGAATCCGTTTTCTTTACTACCTCGAACGTCGGCGGCGCCGGTCCGCAAGAGGCCCGTGGCGCTGCGCTGCTGGACGCCCGCGACCTGAAGCAACTGTCAGCCTGCGACGTGCTCATCAGTTGCCAGGGCGGCGACTACACAACCGAGGTCTATGCGCCTCTGCGCAAGAATGGCTGGAAGGGATACTGGATCGATGCCGCTTCCACGCTCCGCATGAGCGGCGAATCCATCATCATCCTCGATCCGGTCAATGGCGGCATTATTCAGGACGGGCTCGCCAAGGGCTTGCGCTGCTACGTCGGCGGCAACTGCACGGTCAGCCTGATGCTGATGGCCACCGCCGCGCTCTTCCAGGCCGGACTGGTCGAGTGGATGACCAGCATGACCTACCAGGCAGCTTCGGGCGCCGGTGCCGCCAAAATGCTCGAACTGGTCCAGCAGATGCGCTGCCTGACCGACCCGTCCGCCAAGACGCCTTCGGAAAACGCTCTCGAAGTCGATCGCATGGTCATCGAGGCGCAGCGCTCTCCGTCGCTCCCCACGTCGGAAATCGGCGTGCCCCTGGCCGGCAGCCTGATTCCCTGGATCGACAAGGAAATGCCCGAAGGACAGACACGCGAAGAGTGGAAGGGCATGGCGGAGACCAACAAGATCATGGGACTCAATCCGCCCGTTCCCGTCGACGGCATCTGTGTCCGCGTCGGCACCATGCGCTGCCACAGCCAGGGCCTCTGCGTAAAACTGACCAAAGACGTTGCGCTGGCCGAACTCGAACAGATACTCGCGGCCGGCAACGATTGGGTGCGTGTGGTTCCCAACAACAAGGACGCCAGCGTTCGCTGCCTCACGCCGACCGCTGTTTCCGGCACGCTGACGGTGCCCATTGGCCGCCTTCACAAACTGAAGCTCGGCCCGCAATACCTCGGCGCCTTTACCGTGGGCGACCAACTGCTCTGGGGCGCCGCCGAACCGCTGCGCCGCATGTTGAACCTGGTGCGCGCCCACGTCAACGCCTGAACGAGCCGAAGCCCCCACATTCGCCGGAAATCGGCGGATGTGGGCCACCAGCCAGAGATCCTATATCCTTCGCCGCGGGTGTCATCGTGAGGAGGTTCGCCGCTTTTGCGAACCGACGTGACGATCTCTGCATTTCACCGGGCGTCACCCGCAGGCCGAAAAAAAACAAATACATGGACCCTTACGTCGCGTCGCCGAGTTCCTTCGCTACGCTCAGGATTTCGCCTGCGGGCTCAGACGCCCGCAAAACGGCTTAACCTCAGGGTGACACGCTGGAATTATCGTTTTTGGAATACACCAACTCTAACGCCGCTCTAACGTTGCGTCGCTTGTGTGCCTTGCGCCCCTCCGGCATTCCGTACGTCGATCTTCGCGTCCACGACGCTGCGATTGTTTCCGTAGGACTGTGCAATCCGGCGCGCGGTCTCTTTTTCACGGGCGGTGGGCACGCTCCCGCTGAGTTCGATCTGCGAGTCTGAAACCTCTACATTGAAACTGCTGCTTGCCAGCGAGGAGTGTGCTCGCAGCGCGTTCAGGATTTGCTCGCGCAGCTTCTGATTGTCGCCATCGGGCGCCAGTGGGGTCCCCAGCGAAATGAACTCAGTTGCTGCGGTGCTTTGCGCACTGTCTCCGGCTGTTGCGCCGGGAGTTGCCGCCTCTCCGCTTACGGGCGGCGAGTCCGGAACTTGCTGCGAAGCGGCATCTGCCGCCGCAAGAAAAAGCGCCAGTATCAGCAACAGTAAGCGGCCGCGCATACCTGCCTCCAACCGTTCTCTGTCTTAAATGATGCACCGCGGATAAAAGAAGTCTGCTCCCTTCGTAGAGAGACGAGAGCTGCCTCTCCGTCCCGCGACTCTGGTTGCCATCTCATTGGAAACGCAGGCCAGTCGCGAGATCCCGGAAGATACAGGCTGCCGTAAGAACTCTCCGGAACGGAGTTCCCGGCCCTTGCTGATTGTCTCCATGGGCTCGGTCGCTTGCTGGGCCGGGCCAAGGAAAGTAAACTTTCGATTATGCATGTGCACGCAGGTCGGGTGGCAGGGCACTCGCACGGCGATCATTGCTCGCGCTTGCGAACCGGGCGAATCCTGAAGATCTCGCTGATGCTCACCGCGGCATACATTCTGTTGCTGGTGGTGGCTGGCGTGCGTGCACGAAGCCTGGCCCTGCTGTCGGAAGCCGGGCACAATCTCTCTGATTTCTTCGCTTTGCTGCTGTCGTCGTTGGCCGTCTACATGGCGGAGCGGCCGCCCAGCTCCACCAGGACTTATGGTTATCATCGCGCCGGTGTTCTGGCCGCGCTCTTTAACGGCGGTTCGCTAGTTCTGATCTCTCTGTGGATCGTCTACCAGGCGGTGCAGCGTTTTTCGCACCCGGTGGCTGTGCATGCCGGGCTGATGATGGGCGTGGCCGCCGCCGGCGTGGCCTTGAATGGCGCCATCACGTGGCTGCTTTTCCGCAGCCGGCAGGACCTTAATATCCGCAGCGCCCTCATCCACGAGGTTGGTGATACACTTTCGACCGCAGCCATTATCCTGGGTGGCTGGACGATTGCGGTCACCGGCCACCAGTGGATCGATCCGGCGCTGTCGATTATCATTTCCGCGCTGATTATCTGGTCGTCGGTGTCCATCATCGGCGAGAGTCTCAACATCCTACTGGAAGGCACTCCACGCGGAATGCGGCTGGAGGAGATCGCGGCGGCGGTCGGCGAGATCGGCGGCGTGAACGATGTGCACGACCTGCACGTTTGGAGCATCGGTTCGGACACGCACGCGCTTTCCTGCCATATCGGCATTGCCGATATTCCGCCGTCCGCCAGTGAGCGTATCTTGCGCGAAGTCAGGCAGGTGTTGGCCACAAAGTTTGAGATTCATCACACCACCATCCAGTTCGAGCATGCCATCTGCGAGATCGCGAACGGTTGTGTGATACCTGAGAGCGGAGGTCACGGTCATGTGCAGTAATTTCGGTTTTAATCCTCACCCCAGCAGCACGCCTTGCGAATTGCAAAAGGAGTGGGCCGCGCTGTTTAAGCGGTTCTTTGCCTATCTCCGCTCCAAGTTCCGTGCCCGGCCCATGACGCTGGAACCCAGCGACAAGCGTCCGGAAGCTCTGAACGTGCCCAGAATCCGCTCCAAATGAGCATCGAGGCTGTATTCCGCCGAAGGCTCCGCCGGGTGCCCCATCCTAGCCCGCTGTTGGCTAGGGTGGGGTAGTTTGCTTCTGCGAATCGTAACCTCGTCTCCAACCGCGGGGGGTAGTCCATTTCAGCCTTTGCAATCGTTCTAGTGCCGGAAGTGCCGCACTCCGGTCAACACCATGGCCAGTCCCAGGCGGTCAGCCGCTGCGATCACTTCCTGGTCGCGCACGGAGCCCCCTGGCTGGATGATCGCCGTCGAACCTGCTTTGGCAATTTCCTCCACGCCATCGGGGAACGGAAAGAACGCGTCCGACGCGGCAACCGTTCCTTTAAGCGGCAGCACCGCCTTCATCGCGCCGATCTTCGCCGAATCGACGCGGCTCATCTGGCCGGCGCCGACTCCCACGGTTTGTCCGTCGCGCGCGTAAAGAATCGCGTTCGACTTCACGTGTTTGCAAATCTTCCAGGCAAACAGCAGCGCCCGCATTTCTTCATCGCTGGGCTTGCGCCGCGTCACCACCTTCAGATCTTCCGGTTTCAGCGGGCGCACATCGTTGTCCTGCAGCAGCACGCCGCCGGAGACATTCTTCAGCACCCATGGCTCTCGTACCCCGGCAACCTCGACCAGCCGCAGGTTCTTCTTCGTGGCGAAAATCTTGCATGCTGCCTCGTCGAAGCCCGGGGCGGCGATCACCTCCAGAAAGAGCTTTGCCATTTCGCCGGCGGTTTCGGCGTCGATCGGGCGGTTGACGCCGATCACCCCGCCAAAAGCGGAAACCGGATCGCACTCCAGAGCGCGCCGGTAGGCCTCCACCAGCGTCTTGCCGGTCGCGGTTCCGCAGGGGTTCGTGTGCTTGATAATGGCACAGACCGGCTCTTCGAATTCCTGCGCCAGCTCCCAGGCCGCTTGCAAGTCGACAATGTTGTTGAAGGAAAGCTCTTTGCCCTGAAGTTGTCTTCCGTTGGCCACTCCCTTCCCCGAGCCGTCGCTGTAGAGGGCCGCTTTCTGGTGAGGATTCTCGCCATAGCGCAGGTCAAAGGCCTTTTGAAAGCTGAGCCGCAGCGTCTGCGGAAAGCCGTCGCCCGACGCGAGCTTGCCGGCGTCAAAGCTGCCGTTGGCATCGGGAGCCGGGACCCGCTCCAAGGCTGACGCAATCGCCGCGTCATAGGCCGCCGTAGTGGAAAATGCTTTTTGCGCCAGCCGCCAACGCGTAGCCAGCGAAAGCGATCCGCCGTTGGCGCGCATTTCGGCGAGAATTCCCGGGTAATCGCCGGGCGCGGTCACGATCGCGACATCGTGGAAGTTCTTCGCCGCCGAGCGCACCATCGAAGGTCCGCCAATGTCGATATTCTCGATCACATCGTCAAAGCGCACTCCGGGCTTCGCCGCGGTCTTTTCAAACGCGTAAAGGTTGACCACCACCATGTCGATCGGCTGAATTCCGTGTTCCCGCACGGCAGCCTGGTGATCGGGATTTCCGCGAATGTGCAGAATGCCTCCGTGAACCTTGGGATGCAGCGTCTTGACGCGCCCGTCCAGCATCTCGGGGAAGCCGGTCAGCTCGCTTATGTCCTTCACCGCGATACCCGCTTCGCGCAGGGCCTTTGCGGTCCCTCCGGTTGAGATCAATTCAACTCCAGTTTGCGCCAGCTCGCGCGCAAACTCTACCACTCCGGTCTTGTCGGTAACGCTCAGAAGAGCCCGCTGGATCTTGGACATGCAATGCCTCGCAATTGAATCAGTTTAGCGAAGAGTGTACCAGCAGGCCCCAGGGTCCGGCGAACGCTCAAGTTTTTCAAAGTTTCAAGGTTCAAGGTTTCAAAGCTGTGAAACTTTGAAGCCTGAGGCTTGAAACGTGAAATGTGAAACTTTGAAATCGCCGGGGTGATTGGGGCTAATGTGGGTAGTTCTTGCGAAACTTTGAAACCTGAAACTCGAAATGTGAAACTCAGCTTCGCGCCTACAGGTTCGGTCTGGCCTTGATTTGCGCCCGTCCATTCTTCACTTCGACAGTGTACTTGACGCCGGAGCATCCGTAAGTATTTTGGATTTCCTTCGTTTTAGCCCGCAGGAAGGCCGCAAATGCTTCCAGCGAACCGCGGGCTTTGCCCTCGCCCCCGCTGCTTTGCATCGTCTCATACAGCCACCGGATGCCGTCTAACTCGTCTGAGTCCGCGAACAGCAGCACGGCCGACTGCTTGGGTGGAGCGACAGCAGACTGATCGGGGTCCCCGGCGAGCCCTGCTCGCTGGGGTGATTGATCGGGGTCCCCGGCGAGCCCTGTTCCCTGAGGTGATTGGCTGGCTTCGACCGTCCGCAGCCCCTGTATGCCGAGCAGGGCATCTTGTGGACGGCGATAACCTTCTTCCTTGATTCTAAGCTTCTGACGCCACAGATCGCTGTAAATGGCGTAGCGTTGCACCACGGTGTTGTATTTGAAGCGCTGCGGGGAAGATAGCCTCTGGCTGTCGGAGTATTTCTTAATCAGGCCCTGCACCCGCCAATCCAGCTCCGTTGGGGCTCGGCGCGAACCGCCACCAAAGTAGATGTCGTACTCCACCTTCAGTCGGCGGACGCTATCTTCGAAAAAGGCGAGCTCTTCGTCGGTGGTCACGTCAGTGTCTCAGCACGGAAAACGGGAATATACCACAACTTTCGGTCTCCACCCCGCCAACCGCCGAATCGAAGGTAACGTCTCCGTCGAGAGCGGCCCTTTTTGGCTACATGGGATCGTTTCTTGAGTTCTGCTCGCTGGGTGATCGAAACTGCTCCGACTACCAGAATTTCTGTCCAGTGTTGACCACTTGGTAAACTCTTCCGGCATCCAAGTGTTGGTGAGCATGACTTTGAAGAAAATTCGCATCGTGATCGCCGACGATCACACCGTCCTGAGAGAGTCGCTCGGCGCTTTGCTCGAGACCCAGCAGGACTTTCACGTAGTTGGCAAGGCCTCCACCGGCGCCGAGGCACTGGACCTGCTGCGGCGCGAGGAGCCCGACGTTGTGGTTCTCGATCTTTTCATGCCCGGCACGGATGGCTTCGAAGTGCTGCGGGTGATGGAAAAAGCCGGCTTGCGTGTGGCCTCCGTGGTGCTTACCGCCTCGGAAAGCCATCCCGATTACGTGCAGGTGGTGCGGCTGGGTGCGCGCGGCCTGGTGCTCAAGGGCGATACTCCGGAGAAGCTGTTCTCCGCCATCCGCGCGGTCGCCAGCGGGGAACTGGCCTTTTCCGACGAAGTCGCTCACGGTGTGCTCACCGCCATGTCGCAGGAAACCCACGAAGAGCGGGCGTCAAACCTGCACCGCCTCTCCGAACGCGAGCGTCAGATCGCTTACCTGGTGGCGCGGGGCATGAAGAATCGCGACATTGCACAGCAGCTCACCATCAGCGAAAACACCGTCAAGCGCCACCTCCAGAGCATCTTCAGCAAGACCGGGGCAAAGGACCGGCTCGAACTGGCCGTACTTGCCTTGAGCGAAATCAGCAGCGCCGCTTAACCGCTGCTGAAAAACGCTTCCCGTCTGTAAAAGGAATCGAGCATCTACGGGCGAAGTTCCCACATCCTACCCGGGACAAAACAGCGCGGGCAATCGGACTCGCGCTGCACGGCGAGGCCGCAAAATGCTTTTCCAAGGCCAGCCCTGGAGGCTCCCCGATGAAGGTAGTTGCGGCCTGCTGCATTTTTCTGCTAAGCGTTGCCAGTTTCGCTCAAAACCCCGCCGACACAATGGATGCAAGAGCGGTCATTGAGCCGGAACCTCCGATGCTCGGTCCGCATTTTGTGCGCGGCGAAAGCAGCGAGGCGGTCAAAGCCGCACGGCATGCCGCGAGCCTGGCCCCCGGAGCCAGTGTCAGCTCTCCCGACGTGATTTGGCATAACGGCCCAATTCTGCCCGCTGGAGCTTTGGCACGCCTGTGCTGGACTTCAGCAACGGAACGTCGTGGAAGATCCAGGGAAATTGGTCCAACCAGCATTACGACGCAAACAACAACTCCGCCTACGCAAATGAAAGCGGCGAATTCGGCTGCATCGACGGTGGAGCCTACCCGGAATAGACCGGAGCTGCGCGCTCGCTCGACCGTCCGGATTTCAAACTTCATTGCTCAATGCGGAAGCCTTATCGCGGTTGCGGGCGCAGGCGCAGCCTGGCTGGCTGTGCCGCCCATAGCGGAAAGCTCCTTTGGCTGTTCGGCGCTAACCTGGGGTAGTTTCTTGGACTTCCCCCGCATGGTCGGTGAAACCTTTTTCCAATAGACGGTTTCAAACTCCTTACGTTTACAAAACGGAAAACCACAACAGCGAGGGATTATGTCAGTCGTTTGGTGGATTATCGTCGGTCTGATTGCTGGTTGGGCAACCGGCAAGATCATGCGTGGAGCGGGCTATGGCGCCGTTATGGACATCGTAATCGGCATTATTGGAGCCGTCGTGGGGGGCTGGATCATGCGCTCACTCGGCTTTGCCGGCCAGGGCGGCATGATCTACACGATCCTTGTGGCCATTGGCGGCGCCATCGTGCTTACGTTGCTGTTTCGCCTCATCTTTGGCAGCCGCTCCGGGGGCACGGGATCTGGCGGCTTGCGGCGCGCAGCCTGATCGGGGCGCGAAACATCCGGGTTAGGCTGGCCTGCCGAAGGCGGCGCTGCGGGCCAACTCACGTTCTGCTGGCTATTCGGGGTACATTCGAATTACGGGAAACACCTTGGATCGACCTTGCCTCAAAGATACTGATCTCTTATGTTCGATAGCGAACGGAGCCCAAATGAGGCAGCCCAATGGCGAGTGACCCTCCAGACGAGCGCGACAAGCGCACCAGCGAAGCCGCGCACCGAAGTAGGGAAAGGGAGCAGGCAGCGCTGGCGGAACTGAGCCAGTCGGCTCTGCGCGGCGATCAGCTTTCTTCGCTTTTCAACTCGGCGCTCGCGCTGGTAAGGGAAAGCCTCCGGGTCCGCTACTGCGACCTTCTCGAATTGATGCCTGGCGGCGAGACGCTTCTGCTGCGCGCCGGAGTGGGCTGGAAGCAAGGTTACGTCGGCACGGCGACGGTCGCGGCCGACCCCGATTCGCAAGCCGGCTACACTCTCGAGAGCAAGCGCCGGTTGGTTGTCGACGACCTGCGTGAGGAATTGCCGTTCAAGCCATCTCAATTGCTGCTCGACCACGGAATCGTCAGCAGCGTCGCGGTGATTATTCCGGGCAGCACTGGTCCTTTCGGTCTTCTCGGCGCCTATAGCTCGACGCAACGGGATTTCACTCAGGAGGACATCAACTTTCTCCAGGCGGTCGCGAATATTATTGCCATCGCCGTCCAGCGGAATCACGACGAGCAGGCGATCCGTCGCAGCGAAGCCCATTTTCGCGGTCTGCTCGAATCCGCTCCCGATGCCATTGTCATCGTGAATTCCGCGGGCGAGATTCAACTGGTCAACAAAGAAACGGAAAAACTGTTTGGCTACTCGCGCGACGAACTGCTCGGCCAGAGGATTGAGTTGCTGGTTCCGGAGTGTTACCGGCAATATCATCCCGGACATCGTGCGGACTATTTCGCCGAGCCTCGCGTGCGCCCGATGGGCGTGGGTCTGGAGCTGTTCGGGCGCAGAAAAGACGGCTCGGAATTACCGGTTGAAATCAGTCTCAGCCCGATGCACTCTCCCGATGGCATGCTGGTTACGGCTGCCATCCGCGATGTCAGCGAACGCCGCAAGGCGGATGAAAGGATCAAGCTATTGAACGGCGAACTGGAAGAGGCTTTGCGGCGCTCCGACAGGCTCGCCAATACCGGGCGCCTCATGGCCAGTCTGGCGCATGAGATCAACAATCCGCTGGATTCGATCTCCAACATCCTGTTCATGCTTCAGTCGGAAGCGGGCACCACCAAACGCCAGCAGGACCTTGTCAGCTTGGCTTCGCAGGAACTTGACCGCCTCATGACCATCACCCGGCAAACGCTGGCGCCGCATCGGCAAACCTTGCTGCCCGTAGTCGTGCCTGTGAATGAACTGTTGGACGCGGCTTGCGAGCCCTACGCCCGCAGGCTGCAACAGGCCGGAATCGAAGTCATCCGAAACTATGAAAGCGAAGCCCAGGTGAAAGTTTTTGCCGGCGAGCTGCGCCAGGTAGTCAACAACCTGATCTCGAACTCCATCGACGCCATGCCGGATGGCGGACGCCTTTACCTGGAGACCCGAGTCCACGAGCCGAACCTGCAGATCAGGGTGGGCGATACCGGGCACGGCATCCGCTCCGACTATCTCGACGAGGTGTTCAAACCCTTTTTCACCACCAAGGGCGAAAGGGGCCTCGGCGTGGGTCTCTGGGTTTCGCGCCGCATTATCGAAAAGCTTGGAGGAGCAATCGAGGTCAACAGTTCCACCCGCCCGGAAAACCACGGCACCTGGTTTGCCATAACCCTGCCCCAGGCTGACTCCGAAGAGCGCGCTGCGCAGGAGCGCATAGCCAGTTGACGCCGTTGGCGCCTAAGATGAACGCGCGCGAAGGGTTCTGCCCGCTTTTTCAACGCCCAGAAAACACTCGATTTCTTCAATCACGTTTGAGAGATTGAAGGGCTTGCGCAAGAAAGAATTGAACCCCGCGTCATATGCCCGCTCCCGGTCTTCTCGCGAGCTTAGTCCAGTAATGGCGATGATCGGCGTCTCCCCAAAGCGCTTATCCTGGCGTAATCTCTTGACCACCGCAAAACCATCCAGCACCGGCATATCGATGTCGAGCAGAATCAGGTCCGGCTTGCCGCTATAGGCTTCGCGAATCGCTTCGCCGCCGTCGCGGGCTTCCATCACCACGAAACCGCGTGCCTCCAGCACGTCCCGCATGAGCTCGCGGTTCATCGCGATGTCATCGGCCACAAGAATCTTTTTCTTGGCTGGAGTGGGGTGTGGGTTTTGTTGGTTCCGACTTTGCTTAGGCGCACTTTTGGGCGAATGGGACGATTCCATGGAACGTTTGCTCCAGCCGGCCTTCCTTGGCCATTTGCAGAATGCATCATCTTCCAGCAACCTGGAATCCCCCAGCAGTGGAAGTTGTATTCCACGAAGGTAGTAGACGGAATTGCGGAAGGGTTTCGCTCAGCGAGTCGGGGACAGCCCGTGATTGATGGCAAACAGCGCCAGCTCCAGGCGATTGGAGGTGCCCAGCTTGTCGAAAATGTTGGTCAGATGGCGCTTCACCGTGTCTTCCGAGATCGAGAATTTTGCCGCGATGTCCTTGTTGGTGCGGCCCTCGACAACGGCGGCGACGATCTGAAGCTCGCGGGGCGTCAGCCCGAATGTCTTGCGGTGGTTTGGAGCCTCTTGTTCATTCAGCAGGTTGATTACTTCCACTAAGTTCGCTACCGCGCTTTGCCCCATCCAGTACTGGCCCGCGGCAACGGCGTGAATGGCTCTTACCAGTTCATTGGGAGCGGAGTCTTTCAGCAGAATGCCTCGCGCCCCTAACTGAAGCGCCTCCAGCAACTGCGGTTTTTCGATTTGCGCGGTCAGCACTATGACATGGATGGCGTGCTGCGCCCTCGCCAATTCGCGCAGAACCTCCAGTCCGGGCAAACGCGGCATAGCCAGATCGAGCAAGAGGATGTCGGGACGCAATTGGCGCGTCAACTCGACCGCGCGCTGGCCATCGTCGGCCTCACCTACAACGGTGAATTGATCGCCATTTAACAGGTTCCGGACTCCGAGCCGCACCACCGGGTGATCGTCGGCGATCAGAATTCGAATGGTTTTCCTAGCCATTCCTACTGGCCTCCCGCGGCCTTGTTTTTCACCGCCTGCCGCTTGCCGCCGGTCAATTCGTCCCTTATGCGGGTGAATTCCGCTTCCAGCAACGGAACGACATCGCCGGCATCCTGAACCCCGTTCAGCACGGCGAGCATCTCGATGCCATGGCAAAGTTCGCGCATACGCTGCAAGCCCAGGTACATGGCGCTGCCCTTCAGATAATGAGCGACGCGCCGCACGCCTTCCAGGTCCCCATGTGCCAGCAGAGTTCGCAGGTTCATCAACTGTGCTGGAGTATCCGTCAGGAACACATCGATCACGTCCTCCGCCAGCAAGCCTGCATCTTCAGCATCCGTCACCCCATCACGCGCAACTCCGGCGCGTGCCGGGGACCCCGGCAGGGCGTGTGATTCACCGGCATTGTCCTGCGGCTTGCCCGCCTGATCTCGCTCTCTATCGCCGTTCGTCACCGCCGCCTCGTCTCTCTTGTCTTGCTTACAGGTTTTCCTTTGATGGTGGAATGCCTCGCGTTGCGCTGCCCAACGCCGCTTTCATACGGGCTCTCATGGCCAGCAGATCTTCCTGCAACCCGACAATTCGCCTCCCAGCCGCCAGGCGTACCTTCAGTTCCTCGGGATCGAACGGCTTGACGATGTAGTCGTCGGCTCCCGCGTTCATTCCCTGCACCAGTTCAAGCTTCTCGCTTTTCGAGGTCAACAGCAATACGTACGTGTACCTCTCGCTTGCCCTCTCGCGAAGCATGCGGCAGATCTCAATGCCTTCGATGTCCGGCATCATCCAATCGATGATCGCCAGTAGCGGAGCGCTTTCGCTTTGCAGAATCTGCCAGGCTTGCTGCCCTCCGCTGACGGCGGTTACCGCATAACCCCACTTGGAAAGCAGCGCCTCCAGCGTTCGCAGGGTAGCGGCATCGTCATCGGCGACGAGGATTCGGAAGGCCAGAGGCTGATCTTTTGCCGCCTTCGGCGGAGGCGCCTGGATTCCCGTGACCCGTTCCAGGCTCTGCAGCAGTTGTTCGGGAGAAAACGGCTTGGCGAGGAAGTCGTCGGCTCCCAGGGCCTTCGCTTTCTCCGCCAGCGAGCTCTCCTGCACACCACTGATGATCACCGATGGAATTGCACTTGTCTTGGGAAACTGCTTCAGCTTGCGCAACACGTCAATGCCGGTTCCACCCGGCATGCTCACGTCGAGCACAACGGCGTCGGGCACGTAGCGCATGACGGCCATCCATGCCTGTATGGCGTCATAGGCGGCAAAGATTTCAAAGCCCCGCTCGCTGAGCCTGCTGGCAAGCATGTGAACCAACGCCTTGTCGTCATCGGCAATCAGTATTTTCACGCGTCTTGCTCCCGCGATTTCGCGTTGAACAACCGCGAAAAACCGCCGATTTCCGCCTCGAGCGCGGAAACGTGAGACTCCACATCGACAAGCCTATCTTCTTTTGCCATCAATTCAAGCTTCAAGGCCACCGCATGAATCCGGGAAGCACACACGTTGGCTGCGGCGCCCTTCAGCGCGTGCGCGGGGAACAGCAGCGCTTTCGCGTCGCGCCTCGCCGCCGCCCGGCGGATTTTTTCCAACATCGTCGGACAATCGCTGAGGAAGATTTGCAATACCTCGTCCAACAGTTCGGTGTCGCCTTCCAGTCGCCGCAACAGAGTGGTGCGGTCGAACGGCTTCAGTTGCGTCTCCTCATCGCCGCGCTTCGCGGCTTCGGAGCCGCCGGGTGTCGCCGCCAAGAGTGAGCCGATAGCCCGCGACAGTTCCTCGCCGCGCGCGGGCTTGGAAATGTAGCCATCCATACCGGACTCCAGGCAGCGTTCGCGGTCCCCATCCATGGCGTGCGCGGTGAGCGCAATGATCGGCAGGTGCCTGCCGCTCCCACGCTCCTGCCGCCGAATGGTTTCAGTGGCTTCAAATCCGCTCATCTCGGGCATTTGAATGTCCATCAGGATGAGGTCGAATGTCTGTCTGCCGATCGCGTCCAATGCCTCGCGTCCATTGCTCACCACCGTTACGGCATGGCCAAGTTTTTCCAGCATCCGGGTGGTGATCTTCTGATTGACAAGATTGTCTTCCGCCAACAGGATGTTCACCCGGCCGCCCTCGCGCAGTGTGTGACGCGTGATCAGGCCAGGGGAGTCGGTTGGCACGGCTCCGCCCAGCACGCTCAGGATGGCGTCCAGCAACTGCGCCTGCCCGACCGGTTTCGTCAGGTAGACGGCGATCCCCACCTCCCGGCAACGAGCTGCGTCGCCACGCCGGCCCGTCGAAGTCAGCAGCATGATCGTCGCCCCCGCAAGCGCCGGGCGTTGCTTAATGGCCTGGGCAACCGCAAACCCATCGACCAGGGATGTGCCGGAATCGATAATCACGAGTTTGAATGGTTCATTCGTTTGCACTGCGCTTTCCATTGCCGCCAAGGCGCGCGCGCCGCCCTCGACGAGCGTGGTCGCCATCTTCCACCGGGTTAGGGTTTCGTGCAAAACGTGCCCGTGTGACTATTTGTCATCCACCACCAGGGCCCGGACTCCATCCAGGTCCACCGGCCTGCCCGAAGCCCTCTTGGCGTGCCCCGAGATCACCCTGAAACGCGCCGTAAAGTGAAACGTGCTGCCCTTGCCGGGTTCGCTGTCCACCCAGATTCCGCCGCCCATGATGTCGACCAGTTGGGCAGAGATGGCAAGCCCCAGGCCGGTGCCTCCATACCTTCGCGTCACCGACCCATCCGCTTGCTGAAAGGGAGCGAAAATCACCTTTTGGCGGTCGGGTGGAATACCGACACCGGTGTCGCGAATCGCGAAATGGACGGTGACAATCTCGTTCGTGCGCTCTTGTTGATCGACCTCAACGATCACTTCGCCTCGCTCGGTAAACTTGATGGCGTTGCCGACAAGGTTGGTGATCACCTGCCGCAGACGGCCCGGGTCTCCCGCCACAAAGTCGGGAGCATTGGGATTGAAGTTGCAGATCAGCTCCAACCCTTTCTGTTCGGCGCGCAGCCTGAGCACGTCGAGCGTATCGCTCACCGTGTCGCGAAGATTGAAGTCGATGGTTTCAAAGTCCAGCTTGCCGGACTCGATCTTTGAAAAATCGAGAATGTCGTCGATGATGCGCAGCAATGCGTCGGCCGACGACCGGGCCATTCGCAGGTATTCGGCCTGTTCCGGATTCAGATCGGTGTCCAGCGCCAGCTCCAGCATTCCTTGCACGCCGTTCATGGGGGTGCGGATTTCATGGCTCATGTTGGCCAGGAATTCGCTTTTGGCGCGGTTTGCCGCCTCCGCCGCTTCCTTGGACGCCCGCAACTCCACCGTCTGTTTGTGCTCCGTGATGTCGTGGCTCACACCGACCACTCGCACGGGGCGATTTTCGCCGTCGAAGACTGCCTTCCCGTTTACCGCCGTGAAGCGCACCTCGCCACTACGCAGGACAAGCCTGTGCTCGAAGGCGAAAGGCTGGAAGTCGGCGAGCACTTTCTCCCTTGCCGCCTTCACCACTTCCATGTCGTCCGGGTGAACGAACGTCAGATAGCTCTCGACCGTCGGCTCGCACTCACCCGGTTCCAGGCCAAGAATGCGGTACGACTCATCCGACCATGTTCCCCGGCCGGTTTGAAGATTGATCTCCCAGCTCCCGACATGAGCAAGTGCCTGGGCTTCTTCCAGTTGCGCATTCTTCGCCGCCAGCTCAGCCTGTACACGCTCAAGCTCCGCCATCTGCCGCTTCTGGTCTTCGTTCAGATTCAAATCAGGCAATCCATAGTTTGACTTTTCTCGAACAGCCCGCCCGCAGACGCAGAATTGGCGTTCCGCAAGGCACCGGCTCCGTCTGCACACCGATCCACGCCCTACGCGAAAAAACTTATTGGCCGGCAACGGGCACGGATGTGTAGAAAGCTAACTCCCCGGGCCAGCCGCGTCTATAAGGTGATTCGCTAATAGCAACAACAGCAATATTGGCCGTCGAATGCGACTGCCACGCCACGCGAAGCCGGCTCACGTCTCCTCGCCAGGAATTCCGGACATCCGCCGTTGCGGTTCAGCGCATCGCTATGCAGTATGGGCGAACAGTGACAGCCAACCCCAGGATGCCCGTGCCGTGGTTCGCTCAGGCGGCCCCAGGCGCGCCCCGGCCGGCGTTCTGAATACGTAACATTCCTGGCCGTTCGGCTCCGGGCGCGTGTTTTGTCAAGATAC
>JBEKBO010000098.1:0-16904 GCA_050015355.1 Candidatus Korobacteraceae bacterium
GTCTGCTGGAAGCCCTCGAACAGGCTGCTGCTCTGGCCCTCGCAGCTATCACCCCGGACAACGCCGCAGCTTGGTTCAAACACTGCGGATACGGTATATAGCTTCATGGGAACCGCTCTAAGCTGTTCTCCCGTTCGTGGGAATACAAACTTACAGTTACGCTGAGCTATTCACATTATTCCCGCGGATGTTTCGTTTCCGGGGGATGGAGGAAAAGAATGTTTCAGAAGTCATTGCGATTTTTGCCGGCCGTCCTGCTGTTCATGCTGTTGACGGCATTTGCGGCATCGGCGACCGACACGGTTTTCACGCACATTGAAGACATGAGCGGCTGGGATTCCTGCACAGGGTGCGCGGGCGGAGGTGGAAAGGCTGTCTACTCGATGCACCAGCACCAGGCGTCGCCCTCGGTGGATGGCAGTTCGATGGAGATCTCGCTTGGAGGAACAAAGCCCTTCTCGCACGTCTTGTACTGGCGGCGCATGTCCTCAAACGGCACCGCTTCAAACTTCGTTCTCGATATGTACTATTACATCGACAACCCGCAGAATTCCCCCGCGCTGGAGTTTGCCGCCAACCAGTCAGTGAGCAACTACTGGTATAAGTTCTCCACCCAGTGCAACTTCTCGGCCGGCGAGTTTCGGGTGTGGGACTCCAAGAACTCGAAATGGGTCTCAACCGGCATCGGCTGCAGTCGTCCGCCTGCCCACACCTGGCAGCACGTTGTCTTTGAGTACTCCCGCTCCGGCGGCAAAGCGAACTTCCTTGCGATCACCGTAAACGGGAATAAACACTACGTGAACCGCTCCTTCTCGCCCTTGAAGCAAAAGCAGTCCGACTCCGTCGGCATCCATTTCCAATTGGACGGAGACGCCAGTCAGAATGACTACAAGGTCTGGGCCGATTGCATCACCCTGACCTACTGGTAGCCCCGGCGGGCCGGGAGGTACATGACCTCCCGGTTCGTCTCCTGAGCAAATCCCCGGCCAGCTCTAGGTGTTCCACCTATTCAACCAGAGTTGATGCTTACGTAGCCTTTCGGTAGTAAGGCAGACCTTAATACTGCTTACCGCCGAGAGGTGTTCATGCATCGTTTTTTCCTGCCAACACTGGCCGGTTCTCTCCTATTGACGGTCCTGATCGCGACCTTGGGCTGCGGAGGAAAAGTAAGCGGCGGAAGTTCGTCGACAGCCAGCAATTCCCAGCAGGTGACGAATCCCCCGGATTCGTCTTCGCCCACGGCCAGCGCGCCAACTTCGAGCTCGACTTCAACGTCCGCCGGAACTTCGGCTGGCACATCAAGTTCTACGTCGACGGGCACGACAACAACGTCTTCCGGTTCCAGCTCCACCTCCGGCACAACGACATCGGCGCCGGCCGGCATACCCTCCAATGCGACGGTCTACAGCCACATCGAAGACATGAGCGGCTGGGCCAGTTGCACATCTTCCTGCAGCGGCGGCAACGGGACCGCCTCTTTCAGCCTGACCCAACAGCAGGCCTCGCCCTCGTTGGATGGCAGCTCGACCCTGTTCAGCTACGACGGAGGTCCGGCATTCTCCCACATCTTGTGGTCCCAGCATCTGTCAAGCAACGGCAGCGCCACCAACTTCGTCCTCGACATGTACTACTACATCGATCAACCGGCCAGTGCTCAGGGATTGGAGTTCGCCGCCAACCAGCAGCTACCGGGCCAGTGGTATAAATTCTCCACCCAATGCAGTTTTGCCGATGGAAAATGGCGCGTATGGGACTCGGCAAACCAGGGTTGGGTCGCCACCTCCGCGCCTTGCACGCGGCCGCCGGCCAACACCTGGCAGCACCTGACGTTTGACTATCAGCGCGCCAACGCGCAGGCGGTTTTCGTGGCAATCACCGTGAACGGACAGAAGTACGACATCAATCAGAGCTTCAATCCACAGACAAACTCCGGCTCCACTTCCGTTGGAGTTCATTTTGAAATGGATGGTGACGGCACGGCGCAGCCCTACAACGTCTGGATCGATCAAATGACGCTGAGTATCTGGTAGAGACCTACACCACGGAGATCAGCGGTTTGCGCGCGGGTAAAACCTCGCCGATGCGGCGCGCCTCGAGCTGGCATCCACGGAGTTGGGCAACCAGCTCAGCGGCCTCCGTGACGGCTACGGCGATGAGCAGGCCGCCCGCCGTCTGCGGGTCGAAGAGAATCGTGCGCAGCTCCTCGGGCACCGTCTGCGCGTATTCGACCACGCATTCGGCGAAGTCGCGATTGGCCTTCAGTCCTCCCGGGATCATGCCGGCGCGAATGCACTCCAGTGCTCCGCTGAGCAGCGGCACCTCCGAGGCGCGGATGATCAGCGCAACGTCGCTGGCCAGCGCCAGCTCGCGTGCATGCCCGATGAGCCCAAAACCGGTCACGTCCGTCATGCCGTGCACCGCGTGCGGCAGCGCGGCCTCGGCGGCGCTGCGGTTCAGCGTGGTCATGGAGCGCGTGGCGGCCTCGATCCATTCCGGCGCCGCTTTGCCGCCCTTGATCGCCGTCGAGATAACTCCCGTACCAAGCGGCTTGGTGAGCAGCAAGGCGTCTCCTGGCTTCGCGCCTCCGTTGGTAAGCACGTGCCGGGGATGAATGGTTCCCGTAACCGCATAGCCAAACTTGATTTCAGGGTCGCGAATGCTGTGCCCGCCAACCACCGTGCAACCCGCCTCGATCATCTTACTGAGCCCGCCGACGAGAATCTGCTCGAGAATGCCGACGTCGGCCTTGTCCGGGAAGCACACCAGAGCTAGCGCCGAAAGCGGCCGGCCTCCCATGGCGTAGACATCGCTCAGCGCGTTGGTGGCCGCAATCTGTCCGAAGGTGTAGGGGTCGTCAACGATGGGCGTGAAAAAATCGACCGTCTGGACGAGCGCCAGCTCAGGCGTGAGTTGATACACGCCGGCGTCGTCGGCTTTATCAAAGCCAACCAGCACGTTCGGATCATTCTGCCGGGCTAATTTCCCAAGCACCGAGTCCAGCACCGCCGGACTTAGCTTGCTCGCTCAACCCGCAGCCTTGACCGTCTCCGTCAGCCGGACTGTCTTCGTCGCATCCATCGAGAACATTGTAACGGGTAGGGTCGTTCCGGGCGACTACGGGAAGAAGAATCTATTTTCTCGGAGCGGCGCGAAAGCAAGACGAGGAACTCAATCTTTGTTTGAAGCTAATCATGGCATCGCGGCGAAGGCCTGTTTTGAAGGGGTGCGCGCTTTAGCCATCGATTCATGAAACTAGCTTTAATCACAACTTGCTCCACGATACTGGCGGTAGTCGACGCCTTGCATTTCTATGATGCGGCACATTTCATGCAGCCGTGAGCGCATACGCTCGCCAATGCGATCACCGAGTGTCTCCTCGCGATTGGCCCGCGCAGCCGCGCGATAGCTGCCTGAGCGCTCGCTTTCAGCGTCGCCACCCGGAGGCAGATTGCGGTAGTTGGTGGTGATGATCGTAGTTCGTCTTTCGTTATAGCGAGTATTCAAAATGTGGCTGACCATGTCCTCCACCCACTCGGTGCTGCGGGCGGCGGCGAGTTCATCGAGCACCAGCACTTCGCTCTGCAAGACCGGACGCAGCACTTCAAACTCGGTAGTCTGGACGGAGGCGTTATACGAGTTTTGGATCTCCTTGAGCAGTTCGCGATAATCGTAGAAAAGGCACGGGATACCCTTTTCAAGAATCAGTGCACGGATAATGCCGACGGCAAGATGAGTTTTGCCGACACCAATCGGGCCTATCAGCAGCAGGCCCTTGTTCTCCACCGGGTATTCGGCAACAAACCGACAGGCTTTACGGTGAGCCGAAGCTAGCGACTTGAAAGGCCCTTCATGATCGAAGTTCGCGAGTTCGCAATGCTTGTAACGCTCCGGGATACGAGCTTGCTCGAACAGGCGCGAACCACGAGAGCGAATTTGGCAATCACAGATGGTCGCCTTTTCAACACTGCGGCCGCGTTTGTCCTCCACTCGGACCATCTTGAAACCCGTCCCTCCACAGATGGCGCAGGTCTGCGAGGTAGGGTTCGAAATGGCCTCATTCTCGGAGTGCATATCGGAACTCTGGACGAAGCAGCGTGACTGCGCAACAGCAATACGATGCTGCCCTGTGAGTAAGCTGTTGGAATCCGAGGTTAATTGTGGATGGGAGTGGATACCTGAGAAGGTCGTTGAATTACTGCCATCCGCATCTAAAATGGCAGCATCCTCCAAACCACACACCCTGACATAACATCAAAGATGGCAACGGAACTACTCTTACGGAAAAAATAAATAGAACTCTAAATGCTCGTAGCCGTAGTAGGCCCTGGGAAAAAGTGGAAAACTTCGAAGAGGCGGCGTGATTGTTGATCGGGATGTACTTTCAGCCGTTGAAAAGGTGGATCGTTTGATTGTGTGCTTTGTGCGTGTTTAGGTCCGGTGTCGGACGTAAGCATTCTCTTCCACTGCTTGCACATGTATTTCACAGGCTGCTTGGAGAAAAACAGGTGCGAAGGTGGAAATCTGCTCTAAGTTCTAGGAATTGCAAGCCTTCGAGGTTAGTGGTGGTGATTGGTAGGCTGTTCAAATCTGTCTGATTGGTTCGAAGGTGGAAGGGCCAGACGGCAAGGACAAAACCTAAAATCGACTATCAGTATTAGTAATGAAGAAAACAAAACAATAAAAAGTTGTTGAGATTGGTGTCACGGAAATTCGTGACACAACTTTAGGATGTCATGCTGAGCGGTAGCGAAGCATCCCACGAAATTGTCCTATCCTGCGCCGCTCTCGGAGCTTTTCGGGGAAATCCGTCGACTGCGTCTCAACTTCACTTCCTGCGGTCGCTCAGAATGACAGCCCCAAGCATTTATTACATGAACTTACGGGAAGCACCATACGTCGGAGTATCACGTTTCTTCCCATCCTGACTGGGGTGGTTCCTCAATATTTTGTGCATTGCAGCAACCGGTTGCCAGCCGCCAGCGTCTAATGGCAGGCAAGCTGGAAACCGGGCTCCTGGATACGCCCGCATCACTTGCGCTCACACCTGGCTCCGAAACTAGCGGACCAGCTTCTCTGGAACTTCCGGCGCAAACCAACGCTGGAGTTTAGTGAAAGTCTAGGCTTCACAGGAAGAACGAACAGCCGTCGCTCTGCGGCGGTTGAGTTCTCTTGTTTCCATGTGAAGAGACATAGGGCTCGTCCGCTGCCGACCGATTCGTTCCCGAACAGCTAAGCGGTTATGCGGCCGAGTTGCGGCCTTTTGGGCTTTTCGCGAGCACAATGCATAGTTTCGCAGCCGCGCAGCCAGCGCGTAGAAAGGATATTTACATTGAAAAAAAGAGAATCTGACATTACCCAAACCTGGAAGACCGATCCGCGCTGGAAGGGCGTCGAGCGCCCATATATGGCGGAAGACGTTGATCGCTTGCGAGGAACGGTTCACGTCGAGCATACGCTGGCGCGTCTGGGAGCCGAAAGGCTCTGGCAGATGATGCACGAAGATGACTACGTTGCCGCTCTTGGCGCCATGACCGGCAACCAGGCGATTGAGATGGTGCAAGCGGGGTTGAAAGCGATTTACGTGAGCGGCTGGCAGGTGGCTGGCGACGCGAATACGGCGGGACAGATATACCCCGACCAGAGCCTGTATCCGGTGGATAGTGTTCCGGCCATGGTTTGTCGAATCAATAATGCATTGTTACGGGCCGACCAGATTCATCATTCCGAGGGAAAGAACGGCACCAACTGGTTGGTTCCGCTGGTGGCTGATGCCGAGGCGGGATTCGGCGGCACTCTGAATGCCTTCGAGCTGATGAAGTCCATGATCGAAGCCGGCGCCGCTGGCGTCCATTTCGAAGATCAGCTTTCTTCCGCCAAGAAGTGCGGACACCTGGGTGGCAAAGTGCTGGTGCCTACCGTGGAGGCCGTCCAGAAGCTGGTTGCGGCCCGCTTGGCTGCCGATGTCATGGGCGTGCCGGCGATTGTGATGGCGCGTACGGATGCCAACGCCGCAAACTTGCTCACCACGGATGTCGACCCGCGCGACCAGCGCTTCCTGACCGGTGAACCGCGCACGCACGAAGGTTTTTACCGCATCCGCAGCGGAATGAATTCGGCCATCGCGCGCGGCCTTGCCTACGCTCCGTATGCCGACCTCATCTGGTGCGAAACCTCGGAACCCAATCTGGAGGAGGCGCGGCGCTTTGCCGATGCGATCCACGCTGAGTTCCCGGGCAAAATGCTGTCCTACAACTGTTCGCCGTCGTTCAACTGGAAGAAGAAGCTCGATGACGCCACCATCGCCAAGTTTCAGCGCGAGTTGGCCGCCATGGGCTACAAGTTCCAGTTCATTACTTTGGCCGGCTTCCACGCCCTGAACCTGAGCATGTTCGAGTTGGCTCGCGGCTATAAGGAAAACGGCATGACGGCCTATTCGCGGCTCCAGGAGAAAGAATTCAGCCGCGAGAAGCACTATGGCTATGCCGCCACCAAGCACCAGCGGTTCGTTGGCACCGGCTACTTTGACGAGGTGACCCAGGTGATCGCCGGCGGAAGCTCCTCGACTACGGCGCTGAAGGGTTCGACCGAAGAAGAGCAATTCACGCACAATGGCTTCCAGGAGCGTGAGACGAAGGGTATCGGCAATCCCGCCTGTACGCCAGTGCTCGGGGAATGCGTGGCGATCGACGGGGGTATGGATATAGTGCAGTTGAAGTCGAAAAAGGATCCGGAAGCCGCGGCGTAAGCGCGACTTAAAGAACCCTATAAGCTTTGCACCCACCACCACCCCGGCAGACCCTGAACAGGCGTCTGCCGGGAAGCGCGCCCACATGGCGTCTTTCTGGCGCCTGTTGAGATCCTCGCCAACGCTCGGTTCCAGACCAGTTTCGCGGAAGGTATCCCACGAAGGTTGATGGCCTCGTGGCTGCTGCCGCGCTGGAAGCCCACTGCCGGGCGTGATGAAACCACAAAATTTCCCAATCCTGCACTGGGCCCGTGATTTCACGCTTGGTTCTCTTGACATAGCAAGCGCGGGGGAGCGTAATTGCACCCGCACGTTTACTGCGTCGGGAGGGAAGTGCCATGAATAAGGCTGATTTGGTCGATCGAATTGCCGCTGCCACAGCAATCAGCAAGACACAGGCGACGGCAGCCATAGAAACGTTCATAAGCAGTGTCTCTTCGACATTAAAGAAAGGCGAGCGGGTTACTTTGGTGGGTTTCGGAACATTCTGCATTTCGCAGCACAAAGCAAGAAATGGCCGCAATCCGCAGACTGGAGCACTTATAAAAATTGCCGCTCGCCGCGTAGCGAAGTTCACGCCGGGCGTTGAGTTGAAGAAGGCAGTCAATCGCAAATAGGTTTCTTGTTATCACGCGAGGCGAGGACGTAGGCCGGCTTCAGGGCATATCCCGTGAAGGTTGTTGATCGGGTATGCCTATTCTGAACCCTCCAAGTCCTCGCTTTTTCATTGCCCGCCTCTGCCACCCTCAAGCAGGCTGCGGAAAAACAGGTTTCAGGTAAGGTGGGTCCGCAAGCTCTCAGACGCCGCCTCAACGTCTCAACTCTTCGCCACCAGCCAGCGGCGGAGTGCGACGATGGACCAGACGGCTTCAACCAGTCCGAATGGCCAGGCACCCTGCAGAAAGCCGTAGAGCGATCCCAACATGCACGCGATGGCGAATCCCAGGATGAACCACGGACTTCGATTCTCGAAGGCATAGCAGACGAGCATGGCCGTAACCGCGAACAGCCCGAACAAGGAGAGTCGGTTCATTCCGCTTACCAGATTCGCTGAAGGTGTATCCAGGAACGGAGCCGGGCGCTCGGGGTCCCCGGCAAACGCTTGGCGTTTGCTGGGGTGACGCTGACGCTCGGCGGTGATATCAGGGATACACTAACTTCAGAATTGCTCTACCGCTGCAACTGTTGGCTTCAGTCCTCGCAGGACGTTTTGGTTTTCTTCTTGGGCGGTTTTTTGGCTTCACGTTTCGGTGCGTTTTTGTTTGCCATGCTCAAAGTCTACGCCATTGGTCAAGCAGTTCAAGAGCCGTGGATCAAGCTGACCACTACCCGTGAATCGCCCGGCTTGCCGGATTTCGGTCGTTCCGGCTACAATAGATGTTTTGGCGCAGAGGTTTTTAGCAATTATGAAAGCAGCGACCCATCCCAATTATTCGGAAGTACGCGTGCAGTGCGCCTGCGGACACAGCTTCCTGACCCGCAGCACCCACCATGGCGACATCCACGTTGAAATCTGTTCCAACTGCCATCCCTTCTTCACTGGCAAACAGAGGGAGATTGACACCGCCGGGCGCATCGAGCGCTTCCGTCGTAAGTACGCCAAGATCGAGAAGAAGTAGCGCGGAACACGGGCAATAGAGTTATTCGCGAGAAAAGCCTCCGTGCAGGCGGAGGCTTTCTTCTGCCTTTTTGCGCCTGCTAGATCGGATTCCAGAGATGCTGTACCCCAAGAGATGTACGTCATTCCGAGCGAGCGACGCCTTGCCTAGAGAGTATTTAAGCTGTGCTGCCGCAATGCGCTCACGAGCTGTGTGACAAATAGCACATCGCTCTCCCGGTCGCGAGTCGAGGAATCTTTTGTGTTGCTTTGCCGCGGGAAGACAGCGGGAAAACACAAGATCCCTCCACTCTGCTTCGCTTCGGTCGGGATGACGCCTCCCTGAAACATCGGGGTATACCAACTGTGGAATTGTTCTAGTCGCGGGCAGTCCAACGCGCAACGGCGCAGCGGGATATATCTTCCGCGAATCCGGTCTAGAATAGAGCTGCGGTGCACAAGTTCTACGACAACCCGGCAGAGCGCACAGCCTCGACAGAGGCGAGGGTCGCGGCGCGCCTCGAAATCGGCGGCGTGGCCATCGCTCCGGCCACTGTGCTGGCTCCCATGGCGGGCGTTACCGACACGGTTTTCCGGCGCTTCATTCGCGAGATGGGAGGCTGCGGCCTGATCATGACCGAGTTCACCTCGGCCGAGGGCGTTCTGCGCGGCAAGGATCGCAAGGCGAAGCGCTATCTCCACTTCTACAACGACGAGCACCCGATTTCGGCGCAACTGTTCGGCAGCAACCCGGAATCGCTGGCCGAGGCCGCGCGCATGATCGAGGGCCTTGGCTTCGACCTGGTCGACTTGAACCTTGGCTGCCCGGCAAAGAAGGTCGTCAAGTGCAATGGGGGCTCGGGATTGCTGCGCGACCTGCCGCTGCTCGAGCGCATCTTCCGCTTGGTTCGCGCGGCCGTGAAGATTCCGTTCACCGTGAAGTTCCGCGCCGGCTGGAACGAAAATGAGCTGGTCTATCCGCAACTGGCGCGGCTGGCCGAAGAGTGTGGACTGAACGCCATCGCCATGCACGCCCGCACTCGTGAGCAGGGCTACAGCGGCCAGGCGCAGTGGCATTGGATCGCCGAGTTAAAGCAACTGGTGCGGATTCCCGTAATCGGCAACGGCGACATCCGCTCACCGGAGGACGCAGCGACAATGGTCGCGGAAACCGGTTGCGACGCGGTGATGATCGGGCGTTCGGCGGCGTCGAACCCCTGGATCTTCCGGCAGATTGCGGAGTACACGGAGCGCGGCTGCTATGAGACGGCGACCGAGGCCGATCGCTTCCACATGATCCATCGATACTTCGAGATGTTGATCGAAGAGGAATATCGTGACGCTCCAGGGAAAATGAAGCAATTCGCGTCCTGGTTTACGCACGGCGTCCGCAACGGCGCGCAGTTGCGCAAGGCGATCTACCACGCGCAAGACGAGCGGCAGATCCTGGAAGAGGTGGAGCGGTTTTTCGGGCGCCTGCCGAGCGCCGCCGATTCTAGTGTGCCGCTGGCGACATCGGCCACCGCCACCTGCGGTGGATAATTCTCGAGTCTTTCTAGGCACGCCGGGGTCCCCGACGCGCGCCGTGGTTGCGAGTGGCGGGGTGGAAGCCCTTCCATCGCGGTTCTCAGCCGCTGGCTGCCAGTGCGCGGTACTGCTGGTCCGCATTGGGTGAGAGCAGCACCCAGATGGTGTAGATGGCAAGCGCCGTTCCAAACGGAAGTTCAAATAGAGACAGGAATGCAAGGAAGAGCGCCAGCGCTCGCGCCCATGCGGCTCGCTTTAGAAGTCCAATGCCGGCCGCGACACCGAGCACACCCTTGCCCGAGATCAGCAGCGCGATGGTGGCGATCAACGGGCGCACAAAGAGCGGGGCTGCGTGAGAGCCATGCTGGAGAGCCACCAGAAAAGCACTGGCAGCGGCAAATAGGAAGAGGCCGGCTAACACCTGCAGGCCCGAGAAAACCAGCCAGAAAATACCCAAGACATGGATATGCTGCCGCACGCGTCCGCCGGGAGTGGCGCGGGCTGCGGCGAATGGGTCGGGCGCAACCGGTTTGCCGCAGGTGGAACAGAACCGCTGCGCGGGCTGTAGTTCGGTGCCACACGCCTCGCAGAACATGGGTCGCCTCCTCTGGAATGTGGGCAGTATAGCGCAGGCATGACCGCGGGGTGTCAGGGTCGGGATACAAGCGGCGGGGCGACCCAGGAACTGATCGCGGGCTCGAAGGTATAGTGGTTGTTTTCATCCTGCCTTAGATAGGCCCAGGGCACCCGTAGATCGTGCGCAAAGGCCACCAGCCAATTCTCAGCAATAGCATTGCTGTAAAGCCGTAGGCGGCTTTCGATCGACTTCACGGGATCGAGATCGTAGGCCATGATCCAGGTTGGCGGCAGATGATACGTGCTGGGCACGATATCGCTCACAAAGCAGGCGGTTTTTCCGTGACTGCGAAGCAGTACGGCCTGGATATCGCGCGTGTGTCCGGGATACAGGCGCACCGAGACGCCGGGAAACAGTTCGCAGTCGCCGTCCAGCAGGCGCATGCGCCCCGATTCGAGCAGCGGTTCGTAGTTGTCGGGCCGGTAGCTGACGCGATCGCGCTGCAGTTGGAGGCGCCCATGCTCGACTTCGCCGCGCTGGACGTAATAGGTGGCACGCGGGAACGTCGGCACCAGGCGACTGCCCTGGTAAGAGGTGTTCCAGCCGCAATGGTCGAAGTGCAAATGAGTGTTGATGACCACGTCGATATCGTCGGCGGCCAAGCCGAGATTGGCGAGATTCTGGAGCAGGCAAGGGCGTGTTTGGTAGAGATCGCTGATCTGTTGGGGCAGCTTGGGGCCGGCGCCGCTTTCAATCAAAATAGTGCGATCATCGCTGCGGACAACGAGCGAGTTAAGCGCGAAGGGAAGCAGATTGTCCTGGTCTGGCGGATACTTCCTTTGCCAGATTACCTTGGGTACGACTCCGAAGACGGCTCCGCCATCGAGTAGAAAAGTCCCGTCAGTGACATGCATCAATTCGAAATCGCCGAGGGTGGTCTTAAGCAAGTAGCATCTCCACGGGCTTGCCCGGAAGATCGGGCGGATGATCAAGGGCGAAGCGCCGACTGCGAACGCCGCGTCCTTACCTAGACCGGATTCGCGATAGGTATACCCGCCGGGCAGCCGGGCTTCTGAGCCCGGCGGTGATTGGGGGGTACACCGACTCTGCAAGCGCGTTAGATGCCAGGCGAGAGTGGAGCGATGCGGAACGGGAGTCGGGATATAAATCTATATATGTAGATAAATTAAGTAGAGACTATCAAATTAGCTCTCTCGCCCCAGCACTTCCACGACCCGGTCAAAGTCTTCCAGCGATTTGTATTCGATGACAATCCTTCCCTTCCCTTTGTTGTCGGTAATCTGCACGCGAACTCCAAGTGCCCGCTGTAGTTGACGCTCCGCCTCCCGCACATTGGGATCGATCTGACGCTCAGCTTTTTCCCGCTTGGGTTCCGGATGCACCAGGCGATGCACAGTGCCTTCGACTTGGCGGACGGACATGGAGAGCGCCACGGCACGGTTGGCGAGCTTAAGAACGGCTTCAGGCGAGTCCAAACTCATAAGAGCCTTGGCGTGGCCGAAGCTGAGTTTGTTCTCTTCGACCAGGGCTTGCACTTCGGATGGCAGTTTGAGCAGGCGGAGAAAGTTGGCAACGCTGGAGCGTTCTTTGCCGGTACGCTGTGCCATTTGCTCCTGGGTGAGACCAAATTCGCGGCCGAGACGCTCGTAGGCTCGCGCCTGCTCCACACAATTTAGATCCTCGCGCTGCAAGTTCTCGACAATCGTCATCTCCATCGCCTGCTCGTTGGAGACCTGCTTGACGATGGCTGGCACGGTCGTTTTGCCGGCACGTTGAGAGGCAAGCCAGCGGCGTTCGCCGGCAATGAGCTGAAAACGTCCGCCGAGCTGCGGCCGGACGAGAACTGGCTGGACAACGCCGGAGGCTTTAATGGACTCGGCCAGCTCGGCCAGCGCGGTCTCATCGAAACGGCTTCTGGTCTGGTAGGGGTTGCGGTCGATCTGCTCGACCGAAAGCTGGTGAATCATTTCGCCGGAAGCGGGGTGGGCGGCGGTGGCGGCGCGGGCCGCCGGAATCAGCGTGTCGAGACCGCGGCCAAGAACCTTTCGTTTGTCATTCATTGCAAAAACCTCAGAGGTCATAAGTTCAGTGATTCGCCTCGCGGCTAATGGCCAGATTGGGCGCCTCTGACCGGGGTGGCGAGGCCGCTCGGGCTTGCCGATCCATTAGTTCCTTGGCCAACCGTATGTAACTCTCGGCTCCCCGTGAACGCGGGTCGTAGGAGATGACGGGGCGGCCATGACTGGGGGCCTCGGCCAGGCGGATATTCCTGGGGATCGAGGTTTCGAACAGCAGCTCGCCAAAATGGGTTTTTAATTCGGCGGCAACATTCTGGGCGAGATTGGTGCGCTCGTCGAACATGGTGAGCACGACGCCCTCGACCGCGAGCCTGGGATTGAAATTCTGGCGGACACGTTCGATGGTGTCGAGCAACTCGCTAATGCCTTCCAAGGCAAAGTATTCGGCCTGCATGGGAACCAGAACGGAATCGGCGGCCACCAAAGCATTGAGGGTGAGCAGGTCGAGCGCCGGCGGACAGTCGAGCACGATGTACTGGAAGCGCGGGAGAAGGGGCTCGATGGCGTTGCGCAGGCGGTATTCGCGATGCTCTGCACTCACCAGCTCGATATTGGCGCCGATCAGGTTCTTAGTGGATGGAATCACCCAGAGGTTTTCGATGGCGGTGAGCTGCAGGGTCTGCTCGGCCGGAATCTCATCCACCAGCACGTCGTAAGTACTGAGGCGGGATGGATCTTTTGGAAAGCCAATTCCGCTGGAGCTGTTGGACTGCGGATCGCAGTCGATGAGCAGGGTAGGCACTTCGGCAGCGGCGAAGGAAGCGGCAAGGTTGATGGCGGTCGTCGTCTTGCCGACGCCTCCCTTTTGGTTGGCGATGGCGATCACCCGGGCCATGCAGTTAGTCCTTTCGGGTTCGAGACACCTGCACATTGCGGTAGACGACACGAACGGGAAGCGAATGGCAGATGATGCTTCGGCTTCGAGAGTAACGGAGGCGGAGACGGGCTTCAACGGTGATCTGCTGTGGGCGACTGTGGATTCAGTGGATAACGCGGGAGAATCCGCTTTTTTTGAGCTGAAGAGGATGAGCGCACGCCGAGTCCGGGTCTGCTATGGGTGGACTCGGTGTGCCCGACGGTCGACTGCGGCGACAGCGGCTCGGCCAGAGATGTTCCACGTGGAACGGCGGATGCAGGCCGACCCTCGCGAAGGTAGGCGGGACATGTGGCGAGGTCGACCGTAGGTGTATCCCCATGAAGCCCGGCTTCGGCGGTAAACCTATTCTGAACCCACCAAGGTGGGATAAAGGTCCGTGTCCTTAACGACTTACGGACAATGTTCCACGTGGAACACCAACTGGCTGGCCGACCGAAATCATGCTTGCCAGATTGCCAACACCCGCGACTTCGACTCAGGAATCGCGACCGACCGCCATCGGCCATGCAAAACAGATGCGGCAGCCGTGAGCTGGCTGGCGCCGATCAATGCGCCCACCCGGCCACCCGGTGCCACCAGCGAAGCGGAAGTGCAAAGAATGCTTTCAAATTTTTCCACCGCCCGGAAGGTAATCAAAGCTGCCCTTTCCTGGAGATGCTCAGCCCGCTCCTGCACGACTTGAACGTCGCTGAGGTGCAGTGTCCGTACCAGTTCCCGCAAAAAGATTGCTTTCTTTCCGTGCGACTCCACCAGCGTCAACCGTATGGACGGAGCAAAGATCTTGAATACGACCCCTGGAAAGCCAGCCCCCGAGCCAAGGTCGATCACGCTATCCGCCGCTTCGGGAGCCAGCAGGTGGCGGGCGGCGAACAGCGATTCGCCAAAATGACGCCGCACAACCTGATCAGGCTGACGGATCGCCGTGAGGTTAATCACTCGATTCCACTTCAATATTAAATCTATATATGTGGATATTACACCGAGCTGATCAACCGCTAGCGGGTGCCCATCCAGGTAAGGCAACAGCAGGTCGGAGATTTGTCGCGGCTCCAGCATGAAGATGCAGCATAGCACCGCCGCCTCGGCCTGGTTCACCAAGTAAGCGCGCAATACCGGTTCCGGGGCACCTGCGTTTGGCTGGTCAGCTTCGCTGAAAAGCTCTCTCGAACAGAAAACCGCAGGCCTGCCGGCGGTCGCCTGCAAGACTACATTCCGGGGTGGCTTTCCGCGTCCGCATTGGGTACCAACCGCAAATAAATCGCGTTGGGAACGCGGGTTTGCCAGTGGCCGCTGATGCGAGCGTAGCCAACCAGCCCGAGAAAAATCGCGGCGACGCATGCGGCCATGGCCCACGGAGTGATTGTCCCCTTCCGGCCCAAAAGGCGCGGCCTCGGTGAGTACCGTGCGCCCTTCAAAACCGAGAGCTGCAGCGCGCCCTGAGCCGGACACACCGCGACGCACTCCATGCAGGCCGTGCATTCGGCCGAGCGAATCTCGACGAGCCGGTCCACGGGAAGCCAGGCGGGGCAGGCTTTCGCGCACTTGCCGCAATCGATGCAAGGCTCGGGCTCCCGCCGAATGCGTGTCGGGCTGAACAGCGCAGCCAGACCCACCAGCGCGCCGTAGGGACACAAGTAGCGGCACCAGAAGTTTTGCACCACGAGCGAGAAAAGCGTCAGCACGGCGAGCACGATGGCGCCGGTCTGGCCGATGTGGCGGAGAAGTTCAATCTTCACATCGGCGATGATTCCGTAGGGGCCGGAGAGGAAGCCGGCGAGCGCTTCGACGGACATTCTGCCGATAACCCAGACGAAGAGCGCCAGCAGCAGGTACTTCAAGCCGCGCAGCGGAATGTCGAGCCAGCGAGACAACTGAAAATTGCGGCGCTGAATTTTGCGGCCAAGTTTCCAGAGGTATTCCGAGAGCGTGCCGACCGGGCACAGCCATGAGCAAAACGCTTTATGGAACAGCAGCGAAACGCCGAGAAACGCCAGCAGCAGAAACATTCCAGCCGGATGCACGCGCGGCACACTGCCGGTAAGCAGTGCGAGTTTCAGGTTCATGAGCGCATCGATGGGCAGCCAGCCGTCAACCCCGGCGGGCCGCTCAACGTACTTCGTCACTCCGCCGCTCTCGAAGAAGCGAACCCAGGCGTAGAACTCGATGCCGACCCAGAGATTAAGCGCCAAAAACGCGAATTGCACGATGCGGCGGACCAGTTGCGAGCGATCTTCCTCCCGCCTGCGCACGAGCTTCTTTTTGGGAACGGAGGAACGAACCTGCTGCGGAACGGGCTTGATTACTTGAACGAAATCACTTGTGGAAATACCGCGAGTTGCCATACCAGTTCCGAGGCTACCGGAGCCGGTTGGCTGGGCCAATGACTTTGGTCACAACTGGCGGGAAAGACGTAGACTGCAAACTTCAATTCGTGAGCTGCTTTGGGGTTCTCGGCAGTGGCTGAAGCTGACGCTTTCGCCCAAGGAACCCAAGGAAACAGTACGGCGATTGCCTCTTTCAGAATCTCCACTTCTTATTGAATTTTTCTAAGCTCGCCCAGAATTTGCCAAGCCTCTGCGGTTTCGTATGACTCTGCGTTGGTGAGGTCTTGTGCCTTGCAATAAGTGCCCTCCAGCCGCAGTACCCAAAATACGTTCGGCTCCTCTGGAAGCCTCTGTTTAAGAACTACTCCGTACCAATCTTCGGTTTTGTGTCTTACCACGTCGCCTGCTTTCAGTGGCAGCCCTTGATACGCCATATTTGGACCTCCATTTGGCCGTCGTGATTTAATCACAGAATTGGAGGGCTAGCCACATGGATCAAGATAAGCAGAAAAAATTGAAGGCGCTTTTACGCGAGCTTGAAAGCGACGAATTATCTGTGGATCTCACACTTCGTTCCATGCCTGTCTCTAACCTTAATCGAGACGATACGAAAGTCAGATTAGCCAATCTGAGGAAATGGATCGCGACTCTAAAGGATGTACTTGGTGAGCCCGCCTGATTGATGGGCGCGGCGACGGTCCTGGATTTCTATATAGACATTGATCAATGAAACCGCTGCGGGCGTCACTCCGGGAATGCGGCTGGCCTGTCCCAGGGTGCGCGGTAGAACCCGAGTGAGCAGTTCTTTCATCTCGCGCGAGAGGCCGCTGACCGAGGTGTAATCGAACCACTCCGGAATACGTCTTTCTTCCGCCTTCTTCAGGCGCTCAATCGCTTTCTCCTGCTGTTGCAGATAACCGGCGTACTTGATTTCGGTTTCGATCGACTTGAGTTCGTTGCGCACGGCAGGCGGAAAATGGAGCGGCGCGTCACCTGGCGACGGCGCTTTCTGGGCACGGGACGAAACAGCAGATCCTTCGCTGCCGCTCAGGATGACACCTTGGATCTTGCCGACACCTGGAGGTGTACGCTGCGCCGGCAACGGTGACTCATCTTCAGCGGCTCTCGCGTGCAGTGCCGGGGATGGCGAGCCATTGC
>JBEKBO010000099.1:0-16790 GCA_050015355.1 Candidatus Korobacteraceae bacterium
GTATTGGCTGGCTATGCTGGAGAGGGTGTCTCCGCGCCTGACCTTATGCACGCGCTGCTGGCTGGACTTGCCGGCGCTCACGGGAGAGGTTTTTCCCTTGGCAGCGGGGGAGCTGCCCTTAGCCGTGGTCTTCGAGGAGGCCGCCGCATGCGAGGCGTGCGCCGCCTCAGCCTTGGCGGAGGTCTTGGAGCCGCTGCTCGCGTGTGTTCCAGCCTTGGCCTTCACGCTACCGGCCCGGGTTGAGGACGAAGGCTGCCGGGTGTTCGGGGAATTGGCCGCCGCCCTTGCCGATTGCTTGCCAGCCGGCTTGTAGATGCGCAGGGTCTGGCCCACCCGCAACTGATTTCCGTGGAGGTGGTTCCACTTACGTACCATCTCGACCGGGACAGCGTAGTCGTCGGCCACCGAAAGTGCGGTTTCGCCCTTGCGTGCGGTGTGCATTACGGGATGCCGGGAATAGGTGACGGTGTCACCTTCACCGGCGGCGCGGCGCACGGCGGTCACCGGAATGATCAGTTTGGCGTCCTTTTGCAGGACGGCATCTTCCTCGATGTTGTTAACCTGGGCAATCGAACGCGTGCTGGTGTGATAACGCTGTGCCACCTGCGACAGCGTTTCGCCGGGCTGTACCTTGTGATACCGCCATTGCGTGCGCATTTCCAACGGGATAGCCGCGATGGTCGCTTGGAAGCGCTCGCCAGTGCCCGCTGGCAGGGTCAGTTCGTAGTCGGCGTCCTTGGGTGTGGTCATGCGGAGCAGGCTAGGGTTCAGGTCCTGGAGGGTTGCTACTGAGGTGTCGATGCACTCGGCGACAAGGCGGAGGTCGACGGCGTAATTGACTTTCACCACGTCCACTGCGGGCGGAGTCTCGGGAGAGATGCGATCAAGCCCGTACTGTGCGGGGTTTTTCGCCACAATAGTGACGGCCAGGATAATTGGCACGTAGTTGCGGGTCTCTCCCGGCAGTACGTTTCTGCGGTAAAGCTCCCAGAAGTCGGCGTAGCCCGTGCGCTCGACAGCCCGCTGCACGGTGCCCGGTCCGGAGTTGTAGGCCGCCATCGCCAAATACCAGTCACCGAACTGGTTATAGAGATCCTTCAGGTGGCGTGCCGCGGCCCGCGTAGCCTTCTCCGGGTCCTGGCGCTCGTCGACCCACCAATTGCGTTGCAACCCGTAGCCGGAGGCCCGGCCGGCCATAAACTGCCACATCCCGCGAGCCCCGGCCCGCGAGAGCGCCAAGGGATGGAACCCCGATTCGGCCTGCGCCAGGTAGATCAAGTCCTGCGGAACGCCCTCTTCCCGTAAAACCCGCGAAATCATGTCGTGGAAGCGTCCTGCGCGTACCAAACCGTGTTCCATCGCTCCGCGACCCTTGCCGGCAGAGAAGTAATTGACGAAGCTGGCCACCTGATCGTTCATCACCAGCGGCAGATCGGAACGCGTCTGGCGCAACTCGGCCTCCGCTTTGGCCCTCACTGCCGGGTCGATCGGGAAAGTGACCTCGTTGGCCTCGTCGATGGGCGCCGGTTCGCTGCGCTGTCCGGTGAAACCATCGCCCTCTTTCAGGGCCAGCATCTCCAGCCGGTTCACGCTTTCAACAATCTTGTCGAACTCGCGTTCCAGGCGATCGTCGGAGTGAACGCCTACTGGACCGGTCAGCAGGATGTCGAAAGCACGGTCGAAATTCTCTCTGGCCGCCTCCAGATGCCCCGTCCGGTAGTTGGCCTCGCCCTTGGCATACTCGTCCTCCACCAGTTTGACCAAGTCAGGGACTGGGTCCGGCTTAGGCGGAAGCGTCTGTTGGCTCTGGGGCTGCGGGGCAGGAGCGGTCGGTTCGGTAAGTGTCGGCGCCAGACCGTCCGAGGGAGGCGCGGCACCACTCTGCTTGGTTTCTTCAGTCTTGCAGGCAGCGGTGATGATGATTGCTCCCAATAACGGGAGGCAGAAAACCCGAAAAATCTTCATGTCCCTCGATCATGGCGGCCTGCCGGCACGGCGGTCGGCTGGGGCACATACACCCAAGTTAATGAAAATACAGTGCCCGGCCGCTGCGGGTCAATCCGCGAAAACCCTCATTACATAGGTCTTGTTCTAGTAGGTATCTGCCGCTTCCCGCACCTGGCCGGGAAGTCGTCCGGGAGCCCAACGCATGTCTTTGCTCTGAGCTTGAGCTGACAGTTTACCCTGAAGAGCGCCCTGTTTCACGCCCTTTCCTTCGCCGCACCAGGCTGAGAACCCCATAAATTACCAGACAGATCCAGGCATCCAGCACCAGACCCAAATCGAAGTGGAGATACCGGTGGCGGGCGCCGTGAGGCAGAACGGGCAGCAGCAGGAAGAAGTAAATCGCGTTTCCGCCGACCACCGCAATCAGAGATTTCAGGATATTCAGAAACACTCTTATTGGAACCAAGTCGAAGGAAAAAAGTTACCCGCCCAAGCCACGCAGTGCTCATGACCGGGGGTTTAGAGCGGTACTAGAGATACTGTATCCCTCACTGTGGTGTCATCGTGAGGAGGTTCGCCGCTTTTGCGAACCGACGTGACGATCTCTGCATTTCACGGAGCGTCATCCGAAGACTAGAAAAACCAAATACATGGACCCTTACGTCGCGTCCGAAACGGACGCTCCTCAGGGTGACACGCTTAAATAATCGTTCTTGGGATACACCAACCCTGACATAGGCTTGGGGCCGAGTTGCGAAGCTGGCGCGCCGTGCGTTCGGTTTTGCTCGCGCTGGGGGACCCGGGTTTTGTACCATCAGCAGAATGCTGGAGCTCAGCACCCCGATTCAATTCGTCAAGGGCATCGGTCCCCGGCTTGCCGAGACGCTGGCGGCCAAGGGCATCACGGTGATTGAGGACCTCCTCTACTACCTGCCGTTCCGCTACGAGGACCGGATCAACCCCCGCACGATTGCCGAACTGTCTCCCGGAGAGATGGCGAGCGTCATCGCCGAGGTGCGCACCTCCGCGCTGTTTCGCACCCGGCGCATGCCGATCATGGAGATGACGGCGGGCCAGGGTCGCACCACCCTGAAGTGCATGTGGTTTCGCGGAACCTATCTCAAGGATCGCTTTCAACCCGGGCAGATGGTCGCCCTCTATGGCAAAGTTGAGCAGGATTCGCGCGGGCGCGGTGGTTTGCAGATGCTGCAGCCGCAGTTCGAGATCCTCGACGAAGCCGAAGCCGAAAACGCCGGCGACGATGGCAGCGAGGCGCGCTCCAAGTGGCATTCGCTGGAAGTGGGCCGCATCGTACCCATCTACGAGGGCACGGGCAAGCTTACGACCCGCTGGTTCCGCAGGATTATCCACTCGGCGCTGGAGGCGCTCGATCCCAATCTTCCCGATGCCGTCCCGGCGGCGATTCGCGGCCGCCTCGGGCTGGTGCCGCGTTTCGAGGCGTTCTGGCGCGCTCACTGGCCCGACGCCGGCGAAAGCTTTGCCGCGCTCCAGACAGCGCGCACTCCGGCGCATCTCCGTCTCATTTTCGAGGAGCTATTTTTTCTTGAATTGGGACTGGAACTGAAGCGCCGCCGCATGCGCGGCTTGCCGGGAATACGCTTCCGTATCGACGCGCGCGTCCGCGAGGCGTTGAAAGGCATCCTCCCGTTTCACCCGACCGCCTCGCAGAAGCGCGTGCTGAAGGAAATTGCCGATGACATGCGGCAGCCATCGCCGATGAGACGATTGCTGCAAGGCGACGTTGGCTCGGGCAAGACGATCGTGGCTTTCGAAGCCGCCATCATCGCCATGGCGAACGGTTACCAGGTGTCGATGATGGCCCCGACGGAGATTCTGGCGACCCAGCACTACCTGTCGGCGCGGCGAATCCTGGAAAAAGCCGGCTATCGCATCGTGCTGCTGACCGGATCTCTGGAGCAGGATCGCAAGCGCGAAATCAGGCGGCATATCGCCCAGGGTAACGCCCAACTCGTGATCGGTACCCACGCCCTGCTGGAAGAGAAAGTGGAGTTCCACAAGCTGGGCCTGGTCATTGTCGACGAGCAGCACCGCTTCGGCGTGCTGCAACGCATGAAGCTGATGAAAAAAGGCGCGGAAACCGCTCCCGACGTGCTGGTTATGACCGCAACCCCCATCCCGCGCACGCTCGCGCTCACTCTCTACGGCGATCTCGACGATAGCGTCATCGACGAGCTGCCGCCGGGGAGGACCCCCATCGTGACCCGCCGCGTGCCCGGCGAGCGCGCGGCGGAGGTTTGGACCTTTCTGCGCAAACTCGTCGCTGCCGGGCAGCAGGCGTACGTGGTTTACCCGGTGATCGAGGAACAGGCCGCCGGGGAAGCGGGCCTCGAAGGTGAGCTGAAGGCGGCGATTCGTATGTATGAGGAGCTGCGGAAGAAAATTTTTCCCGATCTGCGAATCGGCCTGTTACATGGCCGGCTCGATACCGAGGAGAAGGAAGCTGTGATGCGCCGCTTCCAGGCCGGCGAGATCGACGTGCTGGTCAGCACCACGGTGATCGAAGTCGGAGTCGACGTGGCGAACGCGACCTTGATGGTGATCGAACACGCCGAACGCTTCGGGCTCTCGCAACTGCACCAACTGCGCGGGCGCATCGGCCGAGGCAGCGCCAAATCCTATTGCGTGCTGATGACCGGGGCAAAAGTCTCCGAGGAGGCCGAACAGCGGCTGGACACGATGGTGCGCACCACCGACGGCTTCGAAATCGCCGAAAAGGATCTGGAACTACGTGGTCCGGGCGAGTTCTTTGGCACCAAGCAGGCAGGCATGCCGAGTCTGCGCGTGGCCAATCTGATTCGCGATCGCAAGCTGCTCGAACTGGCGAAGCAGGAAGCAGCCGCGCTGGTCAGTGGAACTGGCGAGGGAATTTCCAAAGAGGAAGCCACGCAGGCCATCCGGCATCTGCAGGCGCACTGGAACCGGCGTTACGGGCTGGTCGAGGCAGGGTAGACGGGCTGGCTGGACAGAATCGCTAGTTGTACTTGCAGGGCTGTAGCCCAGAGGCTACAATTTTAGAAGTCTTCGTGTGGGAGAAATTCATGATTGCCAGGTGCCCCACGTTCGCCTGCCTTTGGCTAACGTGGGGTAGTTGCTTCGGGGAATGATTCCAAGTGCGCTCCGCAACTTCGTTTTCTCGCCGTCCACTCCGACTCGATTTGGATGATTCCCTCCTCACCGCACGCATAGTGGCGAAAACTACTCCAGGCCCAATCCTCCGGACGCTCGACAAGCCCCCGCCTCGCTGGATTGCGATGAATGTAGCGAAGCTTCTCCACGAACTTCTCGTAGTAGCGGACGTTGTGATCGTAATAGCGCTTCTGCCAGAACGGTAGCAATACGCTCGGGCCGACGGCAGCCGCACGCTTGGCTACGGCCAGTTTCAAGGAATGCACGGCATCTGCCAATAGATCTTTCTCTGGCTCGGAGACCAGTAGGTGAACGTGCTCAGGCATGACTACAAAGCCGTAGACGAGCAGTCCATAACGCACACGGGTTCGCTCCAGGCTGCGCAGGAATAAGTCCCGTAGGCACGGTTCCTGGAGGTTGGACTGCCTCCGGTAACAGCTAATTGTCATGAAGTGCGCTTGCTTGGACCGGTGATAGCGCTTTAGGCTCCACGGCATACGCCAAAGGTTAACGCACGGCAGTTTCGTGAAAGCATCCAAGAAACTACCCCACGTTAGCCAAAAGCAGGCGAACGTGGGGCACCAGGCCGAGCCTCGCCGGGAATCCCGATGCGGGCGAACCTGGGCACCCGCCGAAAAACGGCGGATGTGGGCCACCAGCCGGCGTGATTGTCTACTGGATAAGGAAGCACCTGCGGAGAAAAAGGGCTTGATCCGCTGCGGCCCCGCGTATCGCCGCATCGGGTCCGACCTGCCCTCTGGCCATCCAGGGATTCAGACCGCACTTGCCAGCGCTTCTGGAAACGGCGAGACTATCCTCGTGGAAACCGTTTCGCGATCTGAACTCTTCCGGCTGCTCCCATCGGTGGATGAACTCATGCGGAGCGAGAGCCTAGCACCGCTGATCGCCGCGCACGGACGTGCGGCTGTGGTCGAAGCCTGCCGCCAGGCGCTGGAGAAGCTGCGCCGCTCAATCCCCCGCGAGGGGGACGAAAATGAACTGCGCTTGGCGGTAGCGGCGCTTCCCCGCGCGCTCGCCGAGGAGCTGAAGGCCGGCTCGCGCTTCTCTTTGCGCCGGGTCATCAACGCCACTGGAGTTATTTTGCACACCAATCTCGGCCGGGCGCCCTTGGGCGAAGCCGCGTTGCAACACGCGCTGGAAGTGGCAGGCGGGTACTGTAACTTGGAGTTCGATCTGCAGACCGGCGAGCGCGGCCAGCGCGACGCGCATGTGGACCGTCTGTTCGCCGCCCTGTTTGCGGACGCCACCGCCGCTGCGCGCGCGGCGCCCGATGGTGCTCCCAGTACGGCGGTTGTCAACAACAACGCCGCAGCCGTTCTGCTGGCTCTCAACACGCTTGCCGAAGGCGGAGAAGTTATTGTTTCGCGCGGTGAGCTGGTCGAGATCGGCGGTTCTTTCCGCATCCCCGACATCATGGCCAAGTCGGGCGCAACGTTGCGTGAAGTGGGAACCACCAATCGCACGCGCATCGACGACTACCAGAGCGCCATCAGCGAGCGCACGAAACTGCTGCTCCGCGTCCACCGCTCCAACTTCAAGATCGTCGGCTTCACCGAGCAGCCTTCATTGGCGGAACTGGTTGAGCTGGGCCGAAGCCGGCGGATTCCCGTCATGGAAGATCTCGGCAGCGGCGCTCTCATTCCACTGGAGCCGATGGGCATCAGCGGTGAGCCGACGGTTCACTTCAGCCTGGGTGCGGGAGTGGACATCGCCACCTACAGCGGAGACAAGTTGCTGGGCGGGCCACAGGCGGGGATTCTGAGCGGACGGCCGGCGGTGATTGCACAAGTGCGCGCCAACCCGTTATTCCGTGCGTTGAGGGTCGACAAACTCATTTATTCCATGCTGGAATCCACGCTGCTGGCTTATGTCCGCCAGCAGTACGAGGCGATCCCGGCCCTCCGCTTCATGCGTATTCCACGCGAGGAGCTTTTGCGCCATGCCGAGGCGCTCGCCGCGCGGCTGCGGGAGAGCTGCCACCAGTTGCAGATCGAAGTCGTGCCATGCTCGTCGCTGGTCGGCGGCGGGGCCGCACCCGGATGGGATTTGCCCAGCCACGGGGTGGCGATCGCGGCGCAAGCAATCGGCGCGGATGAATTGCTCAGCCGTTTGCGCGGCAACGATCCTCCGGTGGTGGCCCGCATCGAGGAAGGTCGCGTGCTGCTGGACCTGCGCACGGTCTTCCCAGCCGAGGATGAGGAAATTGTTGCCGCTTTGCAGAGAATCGATGGCAACGGATAGAGCGGTCGGCCGGATGGAGAGCTGGTTCCGCATGCCAATGGAGGGTGGATGATCGTCGGCCTGGGGATCGACATCGCGGAGGTAGATCGCATCGAGAGTGCCATTCGGCGCTACGGGCAGCGCTTTCTTCAGCGCGTCTTCACCGCGGCCGAGATTGAATACTGCCAGTCCAAGGCCAATGCCTTCGAGCGCTTTGCGGGGCGCTTCGCCGCGAAAGAAGCGGCGATGAAGGCCATCGGGACCGGTTGGAGGCGGGGCGTCAGGTGGAGGGACTTCGAGGTTGTGCGCGAGCCTTCCGGGCGTCCCAGCATACGGTTTTCCGGAGTTGCCGCGGGCTTCGCCGAACGCCTCGGAATGAAGCGCGCATTGCTCTCGATCACGCACACTGCGGCGCAGGCCATCGCCCAAGTCATCCTGGAGCAATGAGCGGAGCCGGTCGGCGCATGGGCATTCTTCGGAGCACCTCGATAGCCGCGTTTTTGGCATCCAACAACGATTGCTGGAGGCCAATTTCGCGAAAGGTATGTCCCATGAAGCAGCCGGGCAGTTCGCCCGGCGTGGATAGCTCCGGGATACGCCTACGCTGAAGCCGCTCTAGCGGGCTGCCCACGAGTTTACTGCCTCGCGAATTTGTGAGTAATTTGCAGGATGTCACGCAGTGGGCGCGGGAGTTGCAGGGCAAATGACTCAACGTACTCAGGTTTGTTATGATTCGAGGCTAGACCGGATACGCGGAAGGTATACCGACTGTGGAATTGCGCTAGTGGCGCTCTACTGATCAATCCTAGGGTTTGCAGCTTCAACTTCCTGGGGGGATGGTGCCGAGCCAGAAACAGTTGCAGTGGGCACAACTTCGTGTCGGGCTGACGGTAATTTTTGCCCTCGTCGTTCTTGCCGTCATCATTTTCCTGATGTCGGGAACGAGCGGCTTATTCACGAAAAAGCTGACGCTCTACGTCTACGTTGACGATGCCAGCGGCTTGCGGACAGGGTCTCCCGTCCATCTCCAGAATGTTGATATTGGCACCGTTGACAGCATACAAATCGTCCCCGACCACAAGCGCACACCGGTCCAGATCAAGCTAAGGGTTGGCGGGAAGCCGACGGAGTTCCTCAAGAAAGATTCGGTCGCGATGCTGACGACAGTCGGTGCTCTGGGCGAAACCTACGTCAACATTGACAGCACCGCGGCCACACAGGGGCCGGCCAAAGACGGCGACACGCTTCCGTGGCGTGATGTTCCCGACCTCCAGGATGTGGTCCGCTCCTCGCAGACCACGCTGGGGAATGTCGACGTGCTGGTGCGCCGTGTGGACCGCATCGTCAGCGCCATCGAAGACCGGCAGGGCGCGGTCGGCCAGTTGATTTACGACAAGGCTCTCTACGACAATTTGAATCGCTCGGTGATCCAGGCGCAACAAATCCTGAACGAGATTAACGCGGGCAAGGGCAGCCTCGGCCAGTTGCTGCGGAGCGATGACGTTTACGACAAGCTGAACGCCAGCATCGATAAAGTGAATCAGTTGGCCGACGAGTTGCAGGCCGGAAAGGGTTCCATCGGTAAGTTGCTGAAAGACCCGACGCTCTACGACAACGCCAACAAATTCATGGCAGACGTCAACTCTGGCAAAGGGGCGCTCGGCAAGCTGGCGCACGACCAGGAGTTTGCCAACAAGTTGCAGAACGTGGTGAACCGCCTGTCGGAGATCACCGACCGGCTCGATCGCGGTGAGGGCTCGGCGGGCAAGCTGCTGCGAGATTCTTCGCTGTACGACAACACCAACAAGTTGCTGACGGATACTCAGGCACTCATGCAGGCCATTCGCCAGAATCCCAAGAAGTATCTGACGATCCAGCTCAAGTTGTTCTGAGCAGGACGGAAAACGTGCAAGACTCTGCTAACTTTCCGCCAATTGCGTTCGTCTAAGGCAAAACCAGGGATGCTATGTCCTTTTCGTTTCGTTCAAGGTCGCCGCTCCCTGATGGTCGCGTCAACTTGAGTGCCCTGGCTCCGGGATACCTCATCCCTGGTTTTGCTATAAACCAGTTTCGGAATAGGTGTATCACGGAGCTATCACGGTCGGCTGCCTGGTTGCTTCACGGGACACACCTTTCGCGAAACTGGTCGAATTTTGGAGAGCTGAAATGCTTCGTTCGCGTCTCATCTGCATGTTTGCGGCATTGAGTATCGCCGCCAGCCAGGCCCAGACCCAGCCGGCCGGCGCTCCCGGTGAGGCACAACCCAAGCCGATCAAGTCCTTCGACGTTTCGCTACTGGATCGCGGCGTTGATCCTTGCACGGACTTCTATCGCTTCGCTTGCGGCGGCTGGATGGAGCGCAATCCGATTCCGCCAGATCAGGCGGTATGGGGGCGCTTCAACGAACTCGCCGAGAACAACCTCGTTATCGACCGCAAGATTCTTGAGAAAGCCGCCGCCGAACGCCCGAACCGGGACGCCAATGATCAGAAGATCGGCGATTACTACGCCTCGTGCATGGACGAAACCGCCATCGAGAAGAAAGGGCTGGATCCGCTACGTCCGGAGCTGGACCGCATCGCCGGGCTGCAAAGCAAAGCGGAGTTGCCGGGATACCTGGCTCACGCTCATCGCATTGGCAGCAATGCGTTCTTCGAGTTCGGTTCCCAGCCGGATTACAAGGACGCCGCCATGGAGATCGCCGAGACCGACCAGTCCGGCCTGGGGCTGCCCGACCGTGACTACTATCTGAAAGCCGACCCTAGATCGATTGCCCTGCGGGAAAAATATGTTCAGCACGTGCAGCGCATGTTGGAACTGGCCGGCGACAAACCCGAGACAGCCGCGGAGAAGGCAAAGGCAGTCATGGCGATCGAAACCGCGCTCGCTAAGGTTTCCATGGATCGCGTCAGCCGCCGCGATCCCGCACGGGTTTACCACGACATGACGGTGGCCGACCTCGGCAAGCTGAGTTCGGCATTTGACTGGAACCGCTACATCGTTGCCACGGGCGCGCCCAAGTTCGACTCGCTCAATGTGACTGTTCCCGATTTCGTGAAGGGCTTCAACGATGTGGTTGTCAACGCTGAGTTGGGCGACATCAAGACCTATTTGACGTGGCGCTTGCTCTCGACGGCCGCGTCGATGCTGCCAAAGGCTTTCGTGAACGAGAGATTTGATTTCTACGGCAAGACGCTGACCGGAGCCACGGAGCTGCGGCCTCGCTGGAAGCGATGTGTCCGGTCTACCGATTCCGACCTCGGCGAAGCGCTCGGCAAGTCTTATGTCGAGGAGGCTTTCGGCGGCCAGAGCAAGCAGCGGGTTCTGAACATGGTCCACGCCATTGAGCAAGCGCTCCAAGCCGACCTCCAGGAGCTGTCCTGGATGACCGCGGAAACCAAAAAGCAGGCGCTGCTCAAGCTCGCGGGCGTGGAGAACAAGATTGGCTACCCGGACAAGTGGCGCGACTATAGCTCGCTCAATATTGTTCGCGGCGATGCGCTGGGCAATTCCATGCGCGCCAACGATTTTGAAACCCATCGACAGCTCGCAAAAATTGGAAAACCGGTTGACCGCAGCGAGTGGAGCATGAGTCCGCCAACGGTCAACGCCTACTACAACCCGCAGCAGAACAACATCAATTTTCCCGCCGGCATTCTTCAGCCGCCATTCTTCGACATGCGCGCCGACGATGCGGTGAACATGGGAGGCATCGGCGCCGTAATCGGCCACGAGCTGACGCACGGCTTCGATGACCAGGGCCGCCAGTTCGACGCCAGGGGAAATTTGCGCGACTGGTGGACGGCCAAGGACACCGAGGCCTTCAAAGAGCGCGCGCAGTGCTTTGTCGACCAGTACAGCAAGTACGTGGCGATCGACGACGTTCACCTGAATGGCAAGCTCACCCTCGGCGAGAACACGGCGGATAATGGCGGCGTTCGCCTCGCGCTGCTCGCTCTACGGGCAATGTCCGGGACGAACGGCCGGGCGGTGGAGGGTTTCACTCCGGAGCAGCAGTTTTTCATCAGCTTCGGGCAGATCTGGTGCGACAACGCCAGGCCGGAGGTGCTGCGGCTGCGCGCCCAGGTCGATCCGCACTCGCCGGACAAGTTCCGCGTGAACGGCGTGTTCTCCAACATGCCGGAGTTTCAAAAGGTGTTCAGTTGCAAGCCCGACTCGCCGATGGTGGACCCGAAACCGTGCCGGGTGTGGTGAGGCCGGCGCGCGTTCGATTTCAGAGTAGGTGCATCCCGAGCGGAGATAGCTTCCGCAAAGAATTCCACATCTGCTAACTGCGGCAGATGTGGGGCACCGTCAGCGCGTGCGGGTCGATTCCGCCTGCTCGTGGGCGTGATAGCTGGAACGGACCAGCGGGCCGGATTCAACATGACGGAAGCCCATCTTCAGTGCTTCGTCGCGCAGCAAGCGGAACTCCTGCGGAGTGTACATGCGCTTGACCGGCAGATGATTGCGCGAGGGAGCCAGATACTGTCCAACGGTGAGGATATCGACTCCGCGCTCGGCCAAATCGCGAAAGACCTGCAACAGTTCATCGAAATCCTCGCCGATGCCGGCCATGACTCCGCTCTTGGTCGTCATTCGCGGGTCGATCTGCTTGGCCTTGCGCAGCAGTTCCAGCGAGCGCGGATAGCGTGCCCCCGAACGCGCCACGCGGTACAACCTTGGTACCGTCTCGGTATTGTGATTCAGAATATCGGGCTTGGCCTCCAGCACCACGCGAAGGCACTCGTCATCACCCTGAAAGTCGGGGATCAAAACTTCGACACGGCACTCCGGAACGCGTTTGCGGATCTCGTGGATGGTTTGGGCAAAAACCCGGGCGCCCCCGAGATTGTCGTCGTCGCGATTGACGCTGGTGACGACGGCAAACTTCAGGCTCAGTCTCGCGACGGCCTCGGCCACCCGGCGCGGTTCGTCGAAGTCGATCGCCTCCGGCCTGCCCTTGGGCACGGCGCAGAACCCGCAACGGCGGGTGCAAACGTCCCCCAGGAGCATGAAAGTCGCGGTGTGGTGGTTCCAGCACTCGCCAATGTTGGGGCATTGTGCCGACTCGCAGACAGTGTGCAGACTCAAGCCACGCGCCAGCCTTTTCAGGCTGTGATAGTTCTCGCCCATCGGCGCGCGCGCTTTCAGCCACTCCGGCTTGGGAGCGGGGTTACGCGGCGAGAGATCGATCTGCACTAATTCAGAGCTTGCCATCGAATCTTCATTCTACGATGACACAGGGGCGGCAAGCGACTCCGCAAATCGAGCCCAACACGACAAGGAGCTAGAGCGTCTTCAGGTAGGCGAGCAGATCCTCGAGCTGCCGATCGGTGAACGCTTTGCGAAAGGACGGCATCTTGGCTTTTCCCAGCAGGATCACATCTTGCAGCCGCTCGTCGTTGACCGGCATTCCGCTGGGCAAGTAGGGCTTTTTGTAGAGATTCTTGAGGCTGGGTCCGTGCAGGCCCCAGCGGGTGTAGGGCTCGTGGCAACGGATGCAGTTCTGGTCATAGATGTGGCGTCCGCGAGCCTGCTGCGGACTAAGTCCCAGCTCGGCGTCCGATTTTCGCCGTTCCATTTGGCAGCCGAGGATCACCAGCAGCCCCAGCGCCGGACAGAGCGATTTCCATGACACGAATTCTGGCTCCTTGGGACTATTTTGGCCGGATCGCTTTGATCAGGGTTGCCGTGGCCTTAGCCCCGTCGGCCAATGGCTATGAGTGACCGGGCAAATTTTGTTCAAAGCAAGCCCGCCGGAGTAACATCATAGACGATGAGCGTGGAGATCAAACGGGCCTACGAGAAACCTGCGAGCGGTGACGGCATTCGCGTGTTGGTGGACCGGCTTTGGCCGCGCGGAGTGGGCAAGCAGGCAGCCGCCCTCACCGCATGGCTGCGAGGACTGGCGCCGAGCAATGAGCTTCGCAAATGGTTCCACGCGCACCCGGCATTGTGGTCGCGCTTCCGTTCCGAGTACATGAAGGAACTTCGGGCTGCGGAAGCGGTTTCCGACCTGAACAAGCTGTACTCGCTGGTTGCGGACAACCAGACCGTGACGCTGGTGTACGCCTCGCGCGACGAACGGCATAACAATGCCGCCGTGCTTCGTGACCTGATCAATGGCGTGCGCAAACCCCCAACCAGTTCCGGTCCGATGAAGGCGGCAGCGGCCCCGAAGCGGGCTCGTGCCCGCCGGTGAAGGCGACCCTGAAAGCCAGGAGGTGACATGATTCTCCGCAACGAGAATCAAGGCTACGAAGCGGGCTGCGGGCAAGTGATGTCCGCCTTCGATGCGATTGCCTCGGTGCAGAAGTACGATTTGCTGCCCTGCTGGTTCGTGACCCAGCCCGACCATGCGCATCTCTCCGGCGTGATCGCGGCGGGCTTTGACCGCCAGCGTTTTCCCGAGTTGACGGCGGATGTAGTCGAGGCGATTGGCCTGCACGACGAGGGATGGGAGATCTTCGACGGATCGGCCCCCGAACCGCGTCCGCAGGCTTTCCAGGACGGGCGCGCTATTCCCTTCATCGCGATCCCTCCAGACCAGTTTCTTTGCGCCTGGGGGCGCTCCATAGGTGAGGCCGAGCGGGTCAGTGCGCTGGCGGGCCTCGTCGTCTCCAGGCATTTCCAGTCGCTTGGCCGATTCGGACTGGCAAGGCTTGAAGCGCAACCGGCCGAGTGTTCCAAAGTGCGGCAATTCCTCTCCGATGAGCATGCACGAGAACAGCGTCTGCTGAGCGGGTACAGCGCTGGCCCCGAGGTGTTGGAACGGCTGATTGCCATGTTGCAATTCTGCGACCTGCTGTCGCTGCACCTCTGTTCCAACGCGCCGCAGCCGGTCGAGTTCCCGCAGGATTTTGGCTGCGGCCGCATCGCTTTGCGCCGCGAAGGGTGTTGTGCCGTGCTTTCCCCTACTCCCCTGGCTTCGCCCATGCGGCTCAGCTTTCCGGCATTCCTCGCCGGGCGCGACCATCGCGTGGTGGCAAGCCGCTCGGTAGAAGTGCAATTGAGCTAATTCCAGGTGAGAGCGGTTCAGCGTTTCGGCGGGCCTTCGACGCCCACACAGGCACAGCCTCAGTCGTGCTGGCGGCCGTGGCAATCGTTCAGTGCTTCTGCGGGCCTTCCACCAGGGCGGTCACGATGTCGTCGATCGTCTCCGACGCCTTATGTGAATTGAGCAGATGGTTATTGACGATGATCGAAAACGCCAAGCGCTCGCCCTTCAGGGTGGTGAGGTAGCCGGAGAGGGCGTTCACGTGGCTGAGTGCGCCGGTCTTGGCCTGCACGCGTCCCAAGGTGGAAGGGGCCTTAAACCGCTCGGCAAGCGAGCCATCCATTCCGCCGACAGGCAGGGTATCGAGGTAAGTCGCTCCCCAGGGCTGACGGGCGATGAAACTCAGCAGCTTGACGACGGCGTGCGGGGTCACCAGATTTTCGCGCGACAGACCCGAACCGTCGTGAAACACGTACTCATCCGTCCGGATGCCGGCCAGTAATAGCCAGCTCTGCATAACTTCCAGCCCGCCTTCGACCGTACCGCTACGGCCACGATCGCGCCCCAGCAACCGCAGTATCAGTTCGGCGTGGAGGTTCTGGCTCACTTTGTTAATGACCTTAAGATCCTGCACCAGAGGCATCGACTGATGATCAGCCAGCACGTTTCTGAGCGGCGTGAGCGGTGGAGCGACGGCATCGGTTCCGCCTCCGGCCGATGCCATCGCCGTGGCGTGGAACGTATACAAGCTTGACAGCTCCGCGTGTTGCGTCCGTACCCGTCCGTAAACCACGATGCCTCGCTTTTCCAGCAGACTGCGCATCAGTTTGGCGGCGAATTCGGCCGGATCCTCGATGGCCAGCGCCTCTGTTGCCCCAGGATCGCCAAGCGGTATCGTGCCCCAGATAGTGAGCTGATTTGAACCAGGTTCGCGGTTGATAAGAAGCTTACGAGGTTCGGTGCCGGCAGGCGTGGTGGTTACGCGGTTCTCAATGCGGTAATAGTCGGCGAAGGGCGCAATGCTGACGTAGGCGCGCTCGCCTATGTGATCGGCCGGCATCACGCTGACGAACATGACGCTATCGTTGACGGTGAGCGCCGAAACCGGTGCGCCCCATGCCCAAAGCAGGTCATCCTGCGCCCAGCCTTCGCTATAACGCTGGAAGAGGAAGTAGGAGTCATCGGCCACCAAATCGCCATCGATCACCTTCACGCCGCGTGCAAGTAGCTGATCGGCAAGCTCTTCCAGCACGCGAACTGGCGGCATATTGCGCTCGGTCCGCAAGTTGTAGGGCAGGGTCCGGCCGCTCAGGTTGGGGTCGCCGCGGCCCACGATCACCAAGTCGCCGGAGAGCCGGCCGTAACGATCGACAGTTCCCACACTCTCAAGCGTGGTGCGGAAGCGGTACTCAGGTCCAATCAGGGCAAGTACCGCGCCGGTAGTGAAAAGCTTGGTGTTGGAGGCGGGGATGAACAGCTTGTCGGCATTGAGAGAGAAGAGCGTTTTGCCGCTGCCGAGGTCCACGACCTCGATTCCCCAGACCGCCTTGGCCGCCTCGGGATCGGCGAGCAGTTCTTCGATGCGCTTCTGGGTGCCCTTGTGATCGGAGGCGACAACCTGTAGCGATAGCAAAAACGTGAGCAAAAGACAGCAAAACTTGCTTGCTCGCAGCATATCCAGACCTGCACGATTGTAGCATCGTTCCCACGGGTTGCCGCCGGCACCCGCCCGGCGACGGCAACTCCTTTTCGCTCCTGCACTTATTTGAAAAAACACAAACCGTCGTGGCTGCTCCTGAGGGTAGAATTCGCTCATGCGGCAACCGTTTCTATGGAATTTGGGCCGCCGGTCACTTGAACTCGGCCGGCGGACCCTGGTGATGGGCGTTGTCAACGTAACCCCGGATTCGTTTTCCGACGGTGGGCACTTTCTTTCCCCGGAGTGTGCCCTCGAACGCGCTCTGCAACTGCTCGGCGAGGGTGCCGATATCCTCGACCTTGGCGGCGAGTCGACTCATCCGGGCGCGTCCGCTATGGGAGCGCGGCAGGAGCAGGATCGCGTGCTTCCCGTCATCGAGGCGGTCAAGCGCGAGCATCCGGAGGCCATCATCTCCATCGACACCTATAAAGCGGAGACCGCCGTCGCCGCCGTGCAAGCGGGAGTCGAGATCGTAAACGACGTCAGCGGGTTGATGTGGGACCCGGCCATGCCCGCCGCCATCGCCGGACTCGGCTGCGGCGCCGTGCTGATGCACACGCGCGGCACTCCCATGGAGTGGAATTCGCTGCCGCCGGAGCCTGACCCGGTTTCCTTCGTGCTGCGCGGACTGACCAACTCGGCCGGGCTGGCGGGCCGTGCCGGAATCGCCAGTGAACACCTGGTGCTCGATCCGGGCTTTGGCTTCGGCAAGCGCTTTGACGAGAACTATCCGTT
>JBEKBO010000100.1:0-18209 GCA_050015355.1 Candidatus Korobacteraceae bacterium
CGCTCGGCGTCTTCGCTACTCAAGCGTGAAACCGCTGCAATGGAACAAAGGCAGCACCAGGGCCAAGCCGCACTGTTATGGCAAGCGGGGCTGGACATCGCGGCAACCATTCGCGTTTCCGGTGGAGGGAGAAAAATGTTTCTTGACATCCCCTTTTATAGAACAGGCGTTCTCACCATCTAGCCCAATACGGAGCCCCGGCGATTCCTGGTGAGACTGCGATTTCTCACAGCGATTACCGGCTGTTTTTGCTCTGTTCTGACCCAGGGCTTGGCAAACGGTATAATCTGCGAGCAGCCGGTAACCGTGGTTTAGTTCGCGAGCTAAAAGTGCGACTGCTGATTCTCAGCGATATCCACTCCAATCTGGAAGCCCTGGAAGCGTGCCTTAACGCAGTTGACGGCTGGGACCAGTTCGTCAACCTGGGCGACACCGTCGGTTACGGTGCCGACCCCAATGCGGTGATCGAGCGAGTCCGTCCCTATGGCGGTCTTAGCGTGCGTGGCAACCACGACCGTGCAGTGCTAGATCCCAAGGAAATCGAGACCTTCAACCCGATCGCGGCGGCGGCCGTGCAGTGGACTCGCAACAGCCTTACCCCGGAGAATCTGGCCTGGCTCAGCGAAGTGCCGGTCGGCCCGGTCTACGAACCCGCGCTGGCCGACACGCAATTCGTGCATGGCTCTCCCGGGAACGAGGATGAGTACATCCTCAGCGAATTCTCGGCGCGCACGGCTTTCGCCGATAGTCGGGCTCAGCTTATTTTTTTCGGGCATACCCATATCCAGGGCGCGGTGGAGTACAAGGAAAATAATATCCAGGTCATTCATCCCAGTTATGCGTTCAAGCCCAGCAGCGCCGAACGCTGCGATTTTCCGCTGGAGGATGAGACGCGATATCTGCTCAACCCCGGTTCTGTCGGTCAGCCCCGCGACGGCGACTGGCGTGCTGCATTCGCCACTTACGACTCGGCGAAGCACCAGGTTTCCTTCTGGCGCGCCCCCTACGACGTGGACTTGGCACAGCAGAAGATCATCAGCGCGGGACTGCCTTACCGCTTGGCATCGCGGCTGCGCGAAGGAAGGTAAGGCCGCTTTGGCTGGTTTCAAACCCTTCACGAATGTGCAAAACTCAGAGCAGTTTCAGCGTACGTGTACCCAAGAACCATTATTCCAGCGTGTCACCCTGAGGAGCGTCCGTGAGGACGCGACGTGAGGGTCCATGTATTTTCCCTTTCCGGCCTGCGGAGATAATCAGTGAAATGCATAGATCGTCACGTCCATCACCCCAACGAGTCAAGCCTCGTCGGGGACCCCGATCGGTTCGCAAAAGCGGCGAACCTCCTCACGATGACACTCGCAGCAAAGGATACGGTATCTCTGGTAAAGCTTTGCCCGGATCGCTCATGCCACTTGAAACTTAACGCCTGAGACTTGAAACTAGCCTTCTATGCCTTTCCGCAGCTTTCCCAAGAAGAAGACCGCCGGCAGCGAAGATTTGGTCGCTTCCTCCAGCGAATCATCCGCAGACAGCATCGTCGCGTATATCGATGGCGGTTCGCGAGGCAATCCCGGACCGTCCGGCTACGGCGTGGCTATTAACGATGCCGCCGGACGCCGGATCGCCGAACTGAGCGACTACCTGGGCGTGCAGACCAACAACTTCGCCGAGTACTCCGGCCTGCTGGCTGCCCTCGAATACGCCGTCAAGCACGGACACAAGGCGCTGAAAGTCGTCAGCGACTCCGAGTTGCTGGTCAAGCAGATGCGCGGCGAATACAAAGTGCGCAACGAAACGCTCCAGCAGATGGCGCAAGAGGCCCGGGGGCTGATCCGAAAGCTCGAATCATTTCAGATAAGACACGTGCTGCGCGCGCAGAACCGCGAGGCCGACGGCCTGGCAAACCAGGCAATGGATTCCGGAACCGGGCGCAAAACCGTGGCGCAAACGGCCACGGCTCAGCCCGCTGCCGAAGCGCCGCGGGAAGTAAATGGGCGGGTCGTGAACGGCAGAGTCGAGTTCCTCGACGGCTCCTTGCCCGAGGGCACGAGGGTCAAGGTCAGGCCGGTGCGAAAGCGCTGAAAGCCAGAGCAATTCCGAAGTTGGTGTATCCGTAATATCGCGCCGGGTGCGGACATACCTTGCGCGAATCCGGTCTACTTCCCCGCCAGTTCGCGCTTCACGGTTTCGCTGACCAGTTTGCCGTCGACGCGGGCGCCGGCAAAGCGCGCCATCACGTTCTTCATGACCGCGCCCATCTCCTTCATGGTCGGCGAGTCCATTTCGGAGATCACGGCCTTGACGGTCGCCGTCACTTCGGCCTCGCCCAATGCCTTGGGGAGGTAGCCCTCGATAATCTCAATCTCCTGCTGTTCCTTGTGCGCGAGTTCCAGCCGTCCGCCCTTGGTGAACTGCTCGATCGAGTCCTTGCGCTGATTGATCAGCGTCGACAACACCTGCATTTCTTCTTTCTCGTCGAGCTTGGAGCGCTTGTCGATTTCCTTGTTTTTGAGCGCGGCTTTCACCATGCGCAGCGTAGATAGCCTCAGCTCCTGCTTGAAGCGCATGGCGTCAACCATTTCTTTCTGAACACGTTCGCTGATGCTCATGCCGCTGATTATAGGCCGGATTCGCGGAAGATATATCCCGGAAAGAAGCCGGGCGTCAACGCCCGGCGGTGATGTGGAGGATACATTAATTCTGAAACGCCCCAGAGGAGAGCGCAAAAACCGGGCCACTCAGCATTCCGGAGTCTGTTTTTTGGTCCAAACAGAAGTCTCTCAACATCAAAAAACTTAGCAACCGGTAGACTATTACTTTATTGGAGGAATCATGACCATACCTAAACGCCCGCTGGGTTCCAGCGGAGTACAGATTACGACGGTCGGCTTCGGAGCCTGGGCGATTGGCGGCGGTGGCTGGGCATTCGGTTGGGGACCGCAAGACGACGCTGCATCTCTGGCGACGATCCGGCACGCGCTCGAACTGGGAATCAATTGGATCGACACAGCCGCAGTTTATGGCCTGGGGCACTCGGAAGAAGTGGTCGGCCAGCTGCTGCGCTCTCTCCCGGCCTCCGAGCGGCCCCTCGTTTTCACAAAGTGCGGCCTGATCTGGGATGACCGGGACCGGATGGCGGCGCCGCGCCGGGTGCTTAAACCAGAATCCATCCGCAGAGAGTGCGAAGCATCGCTTTGCCGGTTGGGCATCGAACGTATCGATCTTTATCAGTTCCATTGGCCCGACGAGACGGGCACGCCGGTGGAGGACTCCTGGGCAGAGATGGGACGGCTCGTCGAAGAAGGCAAGGTGCGGCTCATTGGGGTTTCCAATTTCGATGTCAGTTTGCTCTCGCGCTGCGAGGCCGTTCGGCATGTGGACTCCTTGCAACCGCCGTTCTCGCTCATTCGCCGCGCCGCCGCCGAGCGCGAGATTCCATGGTGCGCCGAGCACAAGACCGGGGTGATTTGTTACAGCCCAATGCAGTCTGGATTGCTGACCGAGCGCTTCACCAGAGCCAGGATCGCGGCCATGGCCGCCGATGATTGGCGTCTTCACTCCCCGGAATTCCAGGAGCCGAATCTCAGCCGGAACTTGGCGCTGCGGGATGCGCTACGCCCGATTGCGCAACAACATGGGACGACGGTTTCCGCAATTGCCATCGCGTGGACACTTGCCTGGCCCGGGGTGACCGGAGCTATCGTAGGGGCCCGCACGCCGGAGCAGGTGGATGGCTGGATCGGTGGCGCTAATGTCGTGCTGACCGCAGCCGAACTTGACGAAATCTCACGCGCGCTCGAAGCGACGCACGCGGGGAGTGGTCCATCGACACCGCTTTTGCACGCTGCGCAGAGAAGGGGTTAGACCAGACCAGCTTTGCTCAAAGACTTAGCTTGGCAACTGCCGCTGGAGGTCGAGCAGGGCATCGCTGGGCAACTGGTCTTTGGATTCCTCGACCAGCTTGGGATCGTGGACGAACAAGTTGCGCGCCTCGTGCAGCAGGGTGGCAAACACCTCCTGATAGACCTTGCCTTTTTCGCTGCGGCGTTCGAGCGAGCGTCCGCTCTGGGCGTCGTAGATGCGCAGGCTGCACCCGCTCTTGGAGTTGGTGACGGCCACGAAGCGGCCCTGGCCCTCCTGTTCGACGTAAAACCAGGCATGTTTCACAGGGGCGGGCTTGGCATCGACAACGGGCAGTGCTTCCGGCGCGTGCGCGGGATCGTAGTAGAGGATGCGGCTGCACGAATCGCAGTAGACGGTCCCGGTATCCATGCGCACTTCGTTGAACACCTGCGGACGCAGCAGCACCTGACAAGCGGTGCAGCGCTGCTCGCGCGCCTCCGCCAACGCCGTGCCGCGCGCCCGCGTCAGACGGTCGTAGTGCTCCAGCAGATCGGCGTCGACGCCCGAGCGGAGTTTCTTCTGGTGCGCGGTGTGCCCGCCGAGCTGAGCTTCCGCTTCGGCGGTCTTGGCGTGGGCGTGCGCTTTTTCCTTTTCGATCGCCGCCGATTCTTCCTTCAGATCCTGCTGCGCTTTTTTCAGATCCTGTTGCTTGGCGTCGGCGTCGATCATCGCCTCCAGGATTTTATCTTCCAGCTTGCGGATTTCCTCTTCGGCGAAGGAGATCTCGTGCATTAGTGCGCGGTACTGGTCGTTGGTCTTGACTGCCAGGGATTGCTCGCGGAACTTCGAAATGCGTTCGTTGTGACCCTGGATTTCGGATTCGTGTTTGCGCCGCGCTACCTCGTCGGCCTTGATCGCCGCCTGTGCCTTGGCAACCCGCTGATTGGCGTCGGCCAGCTTTCTTTCGATTGCCTGCACATGCTTAGGCAAGTCTGCGATTTCGGCGCGCAGCCTCGCGATTTCCTTCTCGACCTGCTGCAACTCGATGAGCTGTATAAGATCCTGGTTCATCTGAAGAGACTTCTCGGAATTTTAGCACGTGTCGTGCCAAGCGCGGTAAATGTGGGGACTACGTGGTTTGCTGTATTGAGCGAAGCGCCCCGGAAGAGTTAAGCTGCTGGAACATGATCCTCGAGTTTGCCAGGCTTGCTCTCGGTCTGCTGGTAGCGTTGTTCCACCAGCCGCTCGCCGATTTCATTACGGCACAGGACCGGGTCGTGGTCGCCGTGGCCCGCCGCCGCGGTTTGCTCTTGCCAGACGTGCCTTCAGCCAGGATTTGCCGCAATCTTTATTTCTCCGTGGGTATCTTCGTCGCTCTCTACGAACTGCTGCGCATCTGGACCTTGATGCGGTAGGTGTCTCGGCCTGCGGTTTGCAAACTGTTGGGCTAAGGTATACAGTTCCGCGTTCTGCTCTCTGTGGAGCAATTCCACGGAGCAGCATCCCACGCTCGCAGGAGCCGCCGCTTGATGCGCTCGCTTTTTGGAGTCGTTGCCGTTCTCCTGTCGCTCGTGACCGCAACTTTTCCTCAGCAGGCGTCTTCCGCGCTCCCGGCGGGGAAAAAGCAGCTCACCATCGAAGATATTTTCCGCGAACCAGCCGGCGACGCCAGCGCTCCGCGGTTCGTGGAGTGGAGTCCCGACGGCCGGCGTCTCTCCTTTGTGCGGACCAATTCGACGGACGGCCGGGATGAGCTTTATTCCCTGGATCCGGCGACCGGCCACGGCGCGGTGCTGATTGGCGCCGGCCCGCTGGCCACACTGATGGCGCCCAATGCCAAGCCGAGCGAGCGCGAGCGTGAAAATCGCTCCCGTTATGGCATCGCCGCCTACCACTGGGCGCCGGATTCGAAGGGGCTGCTCTTCGATGCCTCGGGCCAACTGCGTTTCTATAACCTGCAAACCGGGAAATCGACCGATTTGAGCGGCTCCGCTTTGCCCGCGAGCGACCCCAAGTTTTCTCCCGACAGCCGCTATATCAGCTTCATACGCGACCATGATCTCGTGGTTCGCCCGCTGGTGTCCGGCAAGCAAACGACCAAGCAGGGGCAGCCCTTCTCCGAGCTCGGCGAGCGGAAGCTGACAACCGCGAGCGCATCCGTCTGGAACGGCGAAGTCGACTGGGTCTATCAGGAAGAACTGGATGTGCGCAGCAACTACTTCTGGGCGCCGGACGCCACTCACATTGCCTATCTCCAGATGGATGAGAGCGCCGTGCCTGAGTATCCGCTCGTCGATTGGCTTTCCCGGGACGCTGAGATCGATCGGCAAAGGTATCCCAAGGCGGGTGAGAAGAACCCGGGCGTGCGGATCGGCGTGGTCGATCTCGACGGCCGCTCGAAGTGGTTGAGCTTTACCACGGAGACGGATATCTACATTCCGCGCTTCGGCTGGCTGAGCCCGCGGGTTGTCTGGGCGCTGGTGCTCAATCGCGCGCAGAACCGGGAAAGCCTGTATTTCATCGACATCGAGAGTGGCGAAAGCCGTCTGACATTGAGCGAAACCGAGGAGCCGTATATCGAGATGAACGACCTGTTGCGCTTTTTCGAGGGCGGCAGCAGGTTTCTCTGGTCGAGCTGGCGCGACGGGCACGTGCATCTTTACTTGTACGAATACGACGGCGGGAATCCGCTCTCGACTCCCGCGCGGCTGGTGCGACAGGTGACGCGCGGCGATTGGGAAGTGCTCGACCTCTGCGGCCTGGATGAGAAGGCCGGCACGATTTATTTCACGGCGAATAAAGACGATTGGCGCCAAGCCAACCTTTACCGTGCAAATCTCGATGGCACCGGGCTGCGCCGTCTCACGCCGGAGAACGGAGTACACAAGCCCGCAATGCCGCGCAACGCGGAATACTTTTTCGACAGCTTTTCGGCGCTCACCACGCCTCCACGCATGCAATTGTGCGACGTGAACCCGGCTGGCATGGCCGAATCGACGGAAGCCAGGTGCAGCGACATCTGGCGATCCAAGGGGCCGGAAGAAGCCGACGTGCTCACTCCGCGGTTCGTCGACTTCAAGGCAGAGGATGGAACCTTGCTGCATGGCGTGGTGCTGCTGCCAAAATCCGGGCCCATGGCTGCCAGCGGCAAATTCCCGCTCATCCTGAACTCTTATGGCGGTCCGCGCGAGCAATTGGTGCGCGATGCGTGGAGGACGGTCAGCCTGCTAGACCAGGTCATGGCGCAACGCGGCTTCGCCATACTCAAGGTCGACAATCGCGGCACCGGAAACCGTGGGAAAAAATTCGCCGGCGCCAGCCGCGAAAACCTCGGAGCCGTGGAGTTGAAGGATCAACTCGCGGCGCTCGATCAAGCTCTGGCAAAGTATCCGCAGTTGGACCGCAACCGCATCGGCTGCTGGGGTTGGAGTTTTGGCGGAACGCTGGCCGCTTACGCGCTCACTCACTCTACCCTGTTCAAGGCGGCCGTTGCCGTTGCTCCCGTTACCGATTGGCGCCTCTACGACTCCATCTACACCGAGCGCTACCTGGGCATGCCGCGGCAAAACCCGGAGGGGTACAGAGCCAGCTCGATTCTGGAGTCGGCGCCCGAGTTGAACGGCCGTTTGCTGATCGCGCATGGCACCGGCGATGACAATGTCCACGTGCAAAACTCGTTGCAACTGGCCGATGCCTTGATCTCCGCCGGCAAACCGTTCGATCTGCAACTCTATCCGAACAAGACGCACGGAATTGAAGGTGTGACGGCGCGCTCTGATCTCTACCGTCGCATCGTGGAACACTTCGAGCGCTGGTTGGGGCCGCCTGCGCGCTGAAGTTGAGCCGGAAACTGGTCCTGCTTGGCGCCGGCGGGTTAAGATTGCATCTGAATATGCCTCTTGCGCTGAAGCTGGTGAATCTGGAAGAGGATCACCCGACGGTGAACCACGGCCTGCTGCGGCTGGACCGCGCCCTGGCTGCCGCCAGACAGGAGCGGATCACGTTGCTGAAGTTGATTCATGGATATGGGTCGAGCGGCGTCGGCGGGCAATTGCGCATTGAGGTTTGGAAAGTGCTCGATCGCTACAAGCGCGCCGGAACCATCCGCGAGTTCATTCCGGGAGAACAGTTCCGCATCTCCGACGAGTCCTCATGGGCGTTGCTCAAGCGCTTTCCCGAGTTGAAACAGGATCGCGATTGGGGCCGCGGAAACCGGGGAATCACCCTCGTCGTCCTTTAGCGCGGTTCCACAGTGGATGTATCCGATCATGAGGGGTCATCCTGAGCGCAGCGAAGGATCTGCTTTTGCTGAAGCATAAGAAATGCAGATCCTTCGGCTTCGCTTCGCTCCGCCTCAGGATGACACCTTCCATGGGGAATGGACTCAGGGAGGCTACACCTTCTCTGGAATTGCTCTAGCTTATCTCGCGGAACTCACCGCCTCGGAAGCTGAAAAAGCCAGCTAAGGGATTTCGGCTGGCGCTGTCTGCGTCCGCCGGACCCCGCGCTGGCCATGACAACGATAATCCTGACGAATCGCGCTTACTTTTTCGCAGGAGCGATTGAGTCCTTCACGGCTTTGGCGACGTAGAACTTCACAACGGTCTTGGCGGGAATCTTAATCGGTTCTCCGGTCTGCGGATTGCGGCCCATGCGAGCCTTGCGCTGTGACTTCTTCAAGCGGCCCAGGCCTGCCAGAACGAACACTCCGTTCTTCTTCGTTTCTTTTACCGCAACGTCAGCCAGCGTAGCCAGGAATGCGGCGACGGTCTTGTTATTGAGTTCCAGCTTCTCAGCTAAATGGCGCACGAGAGCGCTCTTGGTCATACCAGCTGCCATCGGAAATATCCTCCTTGGAGTCGAGTGCGTCGAGCTACTCAACGGCGGATATCTTACCACCAACTCGAAAGACGGGAAGTGATTTTACATAGATTTTATGCGGGCTTTTCCACAGGTGTATGCCCCGCAGCCGCTGGCCATGCCTGTTTCGGGGCGGCAATGGCAAACCCGCGACTCAAGCGGGTTGGGCAGGCGGCCACTCCGGCGGTGCGGCTGAACCCGGGTGAGGGGCCTTGCTTCGAGAATCAGGCTCAAACTTTCGTCAAGCCTGTCGAACGGCTGGCTTGGCGGTCTGCGCACTACGAACCATGGAGTTAGCCTGGGTGCAGTGCAATAATAGTTTCGAGAGAGGCTTTCGTGAGCTGCGAGATCTGCCACAACCGGAAAGAAAAACGCTTCTGTCCAGCCATTCATGGGCGCATCTGCCCGCAGTGCTGCGGTGAACAGCGCGAAGTTACACTCGATTGTCCGGAGGACTGCTCCTACCTGCAACAAGCCCGCGCGCGGGAGAAGGCCCGCACCCCGGAACAACTTGCGGGCGAGGAACTGTTCCCCAAGGTGGAGATCGGGCAGCGCTTCTACTACGAACGCGAGCCGCTGATTGGAGGCCTGCTGTACGAACTGACTCGTCTGGGCGGCCTGCACCGCGACTGGAACGATCGTGACCTCAGCGGCGCCCTGACGGCGCTAGCCCGCAGCTACGAACGGCTGGCGGGTTCCGGCATCATCTACAACGAGTCGACCACGAATCCGATTCATCAGGCCGTCGCCGAAGAGCTGCAAAAGAGAATCGACCAGTACCGTCAGTTGGAGCAGCAAAAGCTGGGCTATTCCTCCCTGAAGGACTCCGACATTCTCAAGGCGCTGGTGTTTTTGGTCCGCACGGCGCAGGTGCGCACCTCGGGACGGCCACGCTCTCGGGCCTTCTTGTCGTACCTGGCGGAGCAGTTTCCGGAGGCAAGGCAGAAAGCGGGCCTGGTAAACGGGAGCGCCTCAAGCCTGATTGTGCCGCCATAAACCCGGCTGGCATTGATCGGTTCGGCGCGCGCTGTGGTGGCCGGGTTGAGGTAGAACAGCGGGAATACCGCTTTCCTGAGTTGTTTCAGGCGTAGGCGATCGTCTGGCAATGGAAAAGACAGTTTATCTTTCGCTCGGCTCAAATCTGGGCGACCGGGCACGGAACCTGCAAGCAGCGATTGAGCGGCTGCGCTCGATCGGTGAGGTGGCCGCTCTTTCCGGTTTTTACGAGACCGAGCCGGTCGGCGATTTTCATCAACCCTGGTTTCTGAATTGCGCGGTGATGCTGCGTACCGAAAAGATGCCACGCCAACTGCTTGCGGCGGTGATGGCAATCGAGCAGGCACTCGGACGCAAGCGAACCGTGGCCAAGGGACCGCGCATTATTGACATCGACATCCTGCTGTTCGGTGCCTTCGTAGTGGACCTGCCCAGCCTGATGATTCCTCATCCCGCCATGCACGAACGGCGCTTTGTGCTGCAACCTCTCGCGGAAATCGCGCCCGCCGTCCGGCATCCCGTTTTCCACCGCACAATTCGCGAGTTGCTGGAGGATCTGCCCCTGGGCCCGCCCCAAGTGCGTAAAGTGGACGACAAGACTACCGAGGGCAGTGCCTAGAGCGATGTTCCCGAAATACCCTTCGCATAACTCAACACATCTCGTGAGTGTCATCCTGAGCGCAGCGAAGGATCCCAGGATATTGTCCCACCCCGCGCCGCTCAGAGCCTTTAGATGAAATCCTTCGGCTGCGCCTCAGTCCCGCGCTGTGCTGGGATTCCCGAGGTCCTTCGCTTCGCTCAGGATTTCGGCAGGCGGCTCAGACGCCGCCTCTACGCCTCAACTTCGCAAGCCGCTCGACCTCTTTGAGCAGAGCCTGCGGGCCTTCACCCTTGTGCACGAAACTGTCCACATGTTCGAGGTCCTCGAGGCCGTCCGCTCCGGAAAGCAGGATCACGGCCATGCCGGGATGAAACGCTTTTAGTTCGGCTGCCAACTCGTTGCCCCTGATGCCATCCAGGTAGTAATCGACGATTGCCAGATCGAACCGCTGGTTGGCGATCAATTCGCGGGCAACCGCCGCGCTCACGGCGGTTTGCACCTTATGCCCGGCACTTTCCAGCACCAGCTTACGGGGATGTAACGCTGCCTCGTTATCGTCCACGCAGAGGATCGCGGAAGCCATATCAACCACTCCTGTTACGCGATAGCGGAGAGCACGCCAATGGCTCGCCGTAATGATTGTTGCACTGCAACATCGCAAGAGATTACTCTTTCACTCCCGGCGAGTCAAGCCCAACCGCCCCTGAAATGCCCGCCCAACGCCCGCCGTCGAAGGAATGCGCGAGGGTGGTTCCAGCATGCGAGACGCCAAAGTGAAGCCCGTGAAGCCCGTGAAGCCCGTGAAGCCCGTGAAGCCCAACTGTGCCGTGCTCCTGCGGGAGAAGACATCGACAGGAGCATTGCTCAATCAGTAGAATCAAAGGGTTGGTGCACAGGTCGAACCGCCCGTCCGCCTCTGTCTTACGCCAGCGTGACCGCGTCTTTCCGGCGACTACCGAACAGGTGAGTTTTTGAAGCATTTTTTCGCGCTGTACAAAGGTTTCATCATGCACGTGCTCGCCCCACTGGGCGGGCCGTGGGCGATTTTCTTTCTGACCACGGTGGACGGAGCGGCGTTTGGCATTCCTCTCGACGCGTTGTTGGCGTACTACGCCTATACGAATCGCGCCCAGATCGTGCCTTGCATCCTGATGGGCGCACTCGGCTCCATGCTCGGAAGTCTGGTTCCTTACCTGATCGGATACAAGGGGGGAGAAGCCTTCATCGTGAGACGCGTCGGAAAGCAGCGCTTTGATATCGTCCACGCGCGGGTGGAACGCTACGGCATGTGGGCGCTGATCATTCCTTCCATGTTGCCGCCGCCGACGCCATTCAAGTTGTTCGTTTTTTGCGCCGGGGTTGCCGAGATGAGCTGGATCCGGTTTTGCGTCTCCGTCTTCGCCGGCCGGCTGGCGCGCTTCACGCTGCTAACGGTGCTCACCATCATCTTTGGCCCACAGATTGTGGACCTGTTCCAGACGGTTATCATGCGCCACTGGCCGATAGCCCTGGCCATGGTGGCTGCCGCCACGCTCTTGATCGTCATGGTTGTGCGCCGCCGTCGCGCACGCACCCAGCAACCGGTCGAGATCGCATAGACCAGTTTCGCGCAAGCTATGTCCCATGAAGCAGCCGGGCGGTGTCGGGGTCCCCGGCAAACTGGGCTTTGGAGCAATTCCCTTATTAGTGCATCCAAAAATTCCCAAGGAAATGTCATGGCGACCGGAGCGCCGAGCGCCGATGGCCGGAGCAGTCAGGCTGCGTACCCGACACTACATTCGAGAAGCAAGAAGCGATTCGGGCGCGGAGTGGAGCCACCCTTTGTTTTCGACAGCAGAAACAAAAGATGGCTCGACTTCGCTCGCCATGACAGTCTGATATGTCGGGACACACCCACTGCGTGACAGTCATCCCGGCTCGGTGAGATCGTGCTCATCGCCCTTTGCCCGGTATATTGCGCACACCGATCCCGGCGTCCTCAACCTGGAGAGTGGGAGAAAGCAGAACGTAAGCGCCCATGACCGAGCGGCGCGAGTCCGGATAGATGAACCGCAGGTCGCGAAAGCGGACCAGGAATCCGGGCGAGGCTCCGTCGAGCTTCTCGGTCTCAACCAGCGGATACCGCGCCCAATCCAGATACGTGCGGCCCAGCCGAGTGTTGCGAGCGGCATTGCTGGCGAGCGCCCACTCGGGTTTCGAATAGACACGGGCGCGCCCCTGTGGATCGACCGCCGGAGCGAGCGAATCGACATCCATGGCGACGTAGCGGTCTACGGTATCGACTACGCCGTACCAGCGAAACGGATTCACCATGTAAGGAAAGGCGGAAAGGCGCACGGGGGTTCTGCCCAGATACTCAAGCGCGTCCATCGCATTGACAGCCCGCCGATGCTCGTAGTCGCGCACTCCCCACAGCAACACCATCAGCGCGAGCGCGACAATCGCTCCCACTCTGCCGCGCGGACTTTTTTCACGCGCCCCAATCTCCTGGTTGACCAGTGCGAACAAGACCGGCAAGGCGAGCCCGCCGATCAGAACGGCGAGAAGTAGAGGCTCGATAATGAAGACGATATCCCACGCATACCACTTCGGCCACCACGGCCATAGGGGCCGCACCCCGTAATTGTTGGTGAAGTCCAACAACAGGTGGCTGTAGCCGGCCACGCAGGCAAACAAGTACAGCAGCCCCCAGCGTGGCATCAACGCGTCGGGGTCTGGTGATTTCGTCGTGCGCGCCGGTCGGCGGCGTCGCCACCTTTGATGCAAGCGGTGCCCGGCGAAGACCAGGGCGAGCACCAAGGCCGACACCAGCGGAATTCCCCACAGCGTGTGCGTCGCTCCGCGATGGTTGGCAAAACCGGCGACGGAGCCATTCACGTATGCGATGAGGTCGATATCGGGAGCTTCGGCCGCCAGCGTCATGGTAAGCGTGGCTAGCGCCGTCTTGCGGTTGAAGCCCAGGCGCGCCAAGCACGCACCGGTCAGAAAATGAGTGACTGGCTCCACGCTTCCCTCGACCTCATATCACCGTGACGGTGGCATCAGCAGCGTCAGCGCCCGCGGCACGATGGACATTTCGACCGGCATGCCATTCAGTAACTCGCCATCGGCCTGCGCGCGCAGGCGAGCTGTCGGACTGGTGTCGATCACGCGGAACCGGACGCACAGGGCGCGGACGAACTCGACGCGGGCTGAACGGCTTTTCGAATCCGGCCCTGCGCCGCGGAAGATCGCCGAAATTACGTAGCGAATCATGGCCAAGCGGCGGCTCGGTTTCAACGTGATCAGTTGCAGGTAGTCATGGTCGAGCGCCCCGCCCGGACGCCAACGGCTTAGCCATTTGCCGAACGAACTCACCCGCATGCCGACCAGCTCAAGCAGCTCTTCCCGCCGCCGGCTTCCGTCGGGCAGCGTGATCTCGGCGGAGAACGGCGTAAAGTCGTGCGACACCAGCAATGATAATCCGGCGATGTAGTAGGCGGCGAAACCGCCGTGTTGCTTGAGCAGCGCGGTTGCGCCGTAAATCAATTCGGCGTGAACCCCCAAGCCGGCGGCAACCGAAAAGTACGTGGTGCGCCCTTCTTCCTGATCCGGCGTTCGATTCCAGCGCAGTTGCCCGGCGGCTATGCGCCGTGGCGCGTAGCCAAGCGTGACCCGCGCCGCGGCTTTAATGTCGCCTGGAAGCCCGAGATCGGTGGCCAGCACGTTCGCCGTTCCCAACGGCAGCACTCCCAGCGCCACTTGTTCGGGGCCGTGCACCATGCCTTGCAGTACGTCGAAAACCGTCCCGTCTCCGCCGCAGGCGAAGATCGCGTCGAAGCCGCGAGCCAGGGCGTCTTTCGCCTGCCGGCCGCCTTCTCCCTGGGCGCGCGTTGCTTCCAGTTCGACTTCGACGCCGGCGTCGCGAAACACCTGCGCGGCAGAGAGCAATTTCCGTGTGTGCGCGGCGTGGGCATTCCCGGCAACTGGGTTGTAGAGCAGCAGAACCTTGTGGAAGGCTGGCATCGATTTATGCAGGACCGCTTCGGCCGGCGCGTTCATCGCACCAGGATGAGGTGTTCACGGTGATGACAACCGCCGCCGCCATTTACTCCGCCCTCGTGCCGTTCGGTTCGTCGTGGCCGTCTTCGCGCTCTCCGGCGGAGGCATCGCGAGTGGCTTCGTCGAGCAGGCGCATGCCTTCCAGCAAAAGCGCCTGGGTTGATCGCGTCGTGGTGCGCAGATCGGTAGCGGCCTTGAAGTCGATTTCGAAGGTTCCCCCGCCCTGCCAACGCAGCGCGTCGTAGACCGCATCGTCGCCGAGCAACCAGCCGCTTGCGGCATGCACCAGTTGCCCTTCCACAAAATAAATTTCGCAGTGCTGTTGATTCCCCGACGAGAGATTCGACGCCGCTTTCCTGGTGCCTGGCGGTTCGCCGGTCAGCGCCAGGCAGCAACTCTTGCGGCCCATCTCCAACGATTGCACCAGGTCGGTGACGCTCATCTGCGCCAGCGTCCCGTGAACGGAGTTGCCGCCCACCGGGCGGATCATGCGCTCCAGGTTGATGCGCTCCACAATGCGCCGCACACGGCTTTGCAGGTCGCGGATCAAGAAGGGCTTTTCGATGACCTCGCCGACACTATCATCGAAAGTCCGGTGGGATTCGCCACTGCTGTCCCGGGCCGTAAGCAGAATCAGCGGCGCGGTGAGCCGTCGGCCAAGTTCTTGCAGCAGCGATGGATCGCCGCTCGATCCCAGTTCGGCATCCACAATGACCAGGTCGGGCGCGGCCGCCTCGAGCTGCTGAAGCGCCTCGGCGCCATCGGCGGCCAGTTGGACGCTGCCGAATGACTCGAGACCCTGGCCAACCAACTCGCGGATCATGGGGTTGTCATCGATCACCAGGATTCTGATAGCAGTTGCCATGGTTACCTAGGTTGCCGGGCGCATGTAGGGGCCGCTTTTGCCGCCGCTCTTGCTCTCGAGGACAACCTCGCGGATCTCTATGCCTTTGTCCAGCGCCTTGCACATATCGTATACGGTTAAAGCCGCGATGCAAGCCGCCGTCATGGCTTCCATCTCGACGCCCGTCACGGCGGTGGTGCTGGCTGTGGCGCGAATGCGCACGCCATTCTCGCACAGCTCCAGGTGCACATCAACGTGCGCGAGGGGAATAGGATGACACATCGGGACTAGTTCCGACGTGCGTTTGGCCGCCATGATCCCGGCCACGCGGGCCACTTCAAAGGGATCGCCTTTCGGGTTCTCCGGCAGCGCCGCCAGCACCTTGGGGCTCATCCTGACCACGGCCGTCGCCACAGCGGTTCGTTTCGTCGCGGACTTTTCGGAGACGTCGACCATGCGTGCGCGGCCCTGCGAGTCGTAATGTGAGAGCTTGTTCTTCATTGAATCAGTCTCGAGTTTCCAGCTTCAAGTTTCAAGTTCGAGTCTCGCCCCGCTTCGACCGCCCTGACATGGGAGGATGTCCTGTTCAACCATACCAGCGTCAGCTACTTGGCGGGGTGGCTTTCATAGAGAATGGCCGAAGCGACAATCTGTCGCTTTATCGCAGTTCCGTGCCGAAAAGCAGAACGCTAACCGCTTCTCCGGCGTTTATCCGTTCACGATCGTCAGGAACCACCAGGTAGCAGTTGGCGCATGAGGCGCAAACCAGATCGCCGGAACCGCGTGAGTTCAGATACTCCACCTCGATGCTTCCCGGTCCTCCACTCAACTTGGCCGGCAGAAACCGCGTGAGTCCGGTGGGTGTGCGCAATTCGGTTTTCAGCCGTGCCGAAGCGAACAGCAGGGGAGCGGGCTCGCCTCCAGCGAGGGCGCGAAGCACCGGAGCGACAAACAGTTCAAAGGTGACGAGCGTCGACACTGGGTTCCCTGGCAGGCCGAAAAACGGCACACGGCGCACTTCCGCAGGCTCGCGCGCCGTCCCCGAACGCTTACGCTGCCGTTTGACAGGCGCCTCGGCTTCGCCGAAGACGATGGGCCTGCCCGGCTGAATCCGCGCCCCGGTGAAGTAGAACTCAGCCTTGAACTCTTTCAGCACATCCTCCACCAGGTCGTACTTGCCCATCGAGACCCCACCGGAGAGCAATGCAAGATCGTGCTGCAAGGCCATCGCGATCAACTCCCGCAACTCGCGAGGATGATCGGGTGCAATCGGCAGCGGGACAGCTTCTCCGCCGGCCAACTCGATCTGTGCCGCCAGCGAATGCAGGTTGGAGTCGCGAATCTGGCAGGGACCGGGGAAAGTGTGAACCGGAACAATCTCGTCGCCCGTGGCCAGCACCGCCACTTGCGGACGGCGGAAGACAGTGACCGTGGCGTAGCCTGCTGACGCGGCAACGGCTATGCCGGTCGGAGTTAACCGCGTACCCACATCGAACAAGAGTTGGCTCTCGCCCGCCTCGGCGCCCCTGGGAACGATGTTTTCCCCGGCTGCTACCTCATAGGGACAGGAGCGCCGGTCATAATAGCGACAGCCTCGCCGGGCAGCAGCCTCCGCGGCATCGACTCCGGCGCGGCTCCGGCCTTGATTTCGCCAACGATCTTCAGACGGGCCGGAATCACGGCCAAGTCGGCCGATCGCACCGCGAATCCGTCGCGCGTGGCCCGCGGAAATGGCGGAAAATCGCGGTCGGCACGAATTGGAGACGCCAGAAACCGGGCGAGCGAGCGGTTCAGCGAAACCTTTTCCGTGGCCGCCGGCTTTAAGCGCCGGGCCTGGTTCTCAACCACCTGGCGCGCTTGGCAAAACGATAACACCTGCTCATGGCTCGAGAGCTTCATGCTGGAGAGTTACCATCCCGGACCCGGTTGCCCGGGTACATAGAATATACGCAAGCCACGTTGCCGGCGCCCCGATCGTCCGCCGGCCGGCGAATCGCCAGCCCCGGGCTGCCGCCTGGAACGCTATTTCTTGCCCTTCTTGGCAGTTCCGTACTGGGTCTCAATCTTGGCTCCAATCATGGCCAGCATCTCCTTCACCGGCTCTGCGAACTGTCCGTTCGGGCTCAGCTCGAGATACTTCTGAAAGGCCTCCTCGGTACCCTCTGGCGCCGTCATCTTGCCGTCTTTGTCGACCTTGGCTTTGCCGATCAGGTTGATACCTTTCTGATAGTAGGCCTCGGCTTTTTTCGGGTCGGCGGCAATCGCCTTATCGAAGGCGGCGATGGCTTCGTCCGACTTACCCTGAATGGTCAGCGCCGCGCCGGCGTTGTACCAGTACATGGCGGCGTTGGGGTTATGCTTGGGATCGCTCGGATTCTTGTCGTTCAGCTCGGCTGCTGTCTTGAACTCGCCGACCGCATCGTCCATCTGCCGACGCCGGAGGTAGGCCGTGCCCAGCAGATTGTGATATGCATGACTTTCCCGGTTCAGCCCCACGGCTTTCTTAAAGGCCTCGATGGCCTCTGGATACTGCTTGGCGCCGAGATGCGACAGGCCCAGGCTGACCCAAAGCACATCCTGGCTCGGGTCCTGCTGCGTGGCTTCTTGCATGATCGAGACCGCCTTCTGGAAATCGCCTGCCTGCCGAGCCGCCGACGCTTGCTGCAGCATCTGGTTGAGTGCCTTGATTTTTTCGTTCTGGCTGACGGCATCCTGCGGTTTCTGAACCTCGGCGTTGGCGCATAAAAACATCGCCAGCACCAATGGGATTAAGATTGCGATTCGATTTTTCATCTCGCCTCACGTCGTAGAGCAATTCCACAGTCGGTATACCCCCGGAGTATCACCGCCGGGCATAGCTTCCGCGATTCCGGTCTAGGATGGCTCTGCTTCAAGCGATGCGCCTGCCTCATAAGGTATGGGATCTTGCATGCCGGCAGCTTCGAAGGCGCGCAGCCGCAGGACGCAGCTTTCGCACACTCCGCATGCCCTGCTCTGGCCGCTGTAGCACGACCACGTAAGCTC